>JAAYWE010000033.1 GCA_012516755.1 Treponema sp. | reverse complement strand
TGTGGGCTATACCCAAAGCCTCGGCCGCATTCGAAGCCTTTTGGATCTCGATTGCCATCGCCTGGGCTTCCTTTTCAGCTTCCTCTTTGGCCTTTGCTTCAGCAGCAAGCCGCGTCTTTTCGGCTCGATCAGCGGTTACCTTGGCCTCAAATTCAGAAGAGAGCGTTGATAACACTTCATTGGCTAGCTGAGTAGCGGCGGCATATTTTTCTATTTGATAGGCTTTTTGTGCGGCTTCCATCGCAGAATGCGCGGAATTGTATACTTCAGGATAATCGGCTTTGATGTTGTTTAGATCGGCCCATACTATGCGATCCTGGGCTTTTGGCATGACCTCGTCGGCTATCGCTTTGTCAGCAGCAAGTTGTGCCTTTGCAGCTCGCTCCGCTGCTACTTGAGCTTGAAAGTCATTGGAGAGAATGACAGAGACTTCTTCTGCTTTCTGTTTTGAGAGCAGGTAATCTTCGTTCCCATAAGCTACATAGGCGCTAACCATTGCAACGCTGGCGTTCTGATACTCTTGGGCATATTCGGCCCTAATCTGATTCTCATTAGCCCACGCCATTCTGCTTTCGGCATCTGCAATTGCTGCATCTGCGGCTTGTTTTGCGACAGCCTTCAATCGGCTTGCTTCTTCGGCTTCCGCAGCTTTTATCTTCTCTAGCTCTCTGGCAGCGAGAACCTGCTTCTGAAAATCATCGGATAGCGTTGCGGAAACCTCTTCGGCGAGAGTCTTTGCAGAACTATATTTCTCTATTTGATAGGCCTTTTCTGCGGCTATCATGGCATTAGAAGCATCCGTGTATTGCTTTGGATAATCGGATTTGAGGTCGACTTCCTCTGCCCATGTCATCCGGACTTTTGCATCCGCAATTGCCGTTTCTGCCGCAGCTTTGTCTCTTTCAAGTTGCTCTAAGCGCGCCTTCTCGCGTATCTCGGCTTCCTGCTGTACGAAGGAATCTGACAGACCTATATAGTTCGATACCTCATTTGTCTCGAATATGGCAGCGCTGTATTTCAATTCCTTCTCAAGAGTTTTTGCATTATCGAGATGCAAATTGGCTTCTATCAGATAAATGTTTTCTTCCAGCCCAAGCTCAGAAGCCCTATCTCTTGCATCCGCAAGTTTCGTCTCGGCTTCTGCGATAGCCTCGGCGGCATCAAAGGCCATGGCTTGCGAAATGTCTCGTGCGGCTTCAAATGCTGTGGCTGCATCGACATAGCTAGAATAGGCAATGACGTACTCGGCCTCTTCCATGCTTTTCTCTGCTTCAGCAAATATATCAAGGGCGTTTTGATATTCGTCAGGAGCATTTATGTCGGCGTTTACCTTGATGGCTTCCTCTTGAGCTGCAATAGCCATGTCCTTTGCTTCAAGCGCTTTGAAATTTGAACCCTTGGAATACACTTCGGAATAATATTCTCTGGCTTCTTTTAGGAGTGCGGTAGATGCCGCAATATCGTCGATATTGCCTTTTAGCCATAAGTCCTCTGCTTCTTTGCATTTTTCCTCGGCCATGGTTAAGAACATCTGGATGCTCTCATAACTCGAATAACCATTTTTCTCGATGTTTTCCTTAAGTTTATTTACTTCCGCCGCCGCGGCCGAATTCTCGAATGCGGCACTGGCTAATTTGTAGGAAACAATGGCATCCAAGAAACGAGAGTCCTCGGTATATATCTCGGCTTGAGAATAACACCGCAGACCGAAATCATACTGGGATGGGGCCATCATCGGCGCATCGGCATCTATAGCTATTGAGCGCATCAGATCTGCCCCGCTTCTCTCCATTTTAACCAATTCCGGACATATCAGACTGCCTTCCTCAATTAGTTCTTCCCACATCGAAACGACTTCGGTAAGTTCATCCTTCAGCGGATATGCCTTTACTCCATCGTATTGATCCGGTGTTTCGACGAGGTCCTTGTATTCTGTAGATACGATCTCATGTTTTTTATTTGCTTCTTGGAATTTGTCGGAAAGTATTGAGTCTAGGCCGAATTTAATTGCCTCGTCCTTTAGATCATTTGCTTGTCCAAATAAACTCTGCAGTTCAGATTTTTCTACGGAAGGCTTCTCAACTTCAACCTCCGGCTGAAGTTGAGGCTCTTGTGGCCCGCTTTCAGCTACGGGCGGAGGAGTCTCTGCTTCCTTTGGTACCTGACCGGCTTGAGTAGCGCATGAAGCTAATACAAGCGCCACTATAGCCAGCAGAGGGAGAAACCTTTTCACAAATTTCATTACTACCCTCCTCGGATATCTAGGTCTTTTCTTTAATGATATAACCATATCAAGATTGAGTAAACATGATAAACAAGAATTCTTCTTAAAAGATGCCTCCTTCATATCTAATCTAGGTTATATGAGTATATTAAATCAATCTTAATTATATCACTTCCCGGCTTTCATAGCAGGGATATTTGATATAAAATTTGTAAGAATCTCTTCTATACAATATAATTTCGGCAGGGATTGCAAATTATATGAGTAGAGTCTATAGCGAATTCGATTTTTCCCGCAAGAATAATAGGCCAGAGAACACTCTCAAAATCTTTTTATATGCCTGTGTTGTCATTTTTCTGATAGCTTGCAGCGATAATTCTCAATACTTGCCGGAGGGCTTTGCCCCATTCTATCCAAAATTCGAGGCATGGGAAAATTGCGACGAAGGTTTCGCATTGATCTGTGTTTCGAGCGCGGATGGGGCGCAGGGTTTTCTTGAATGGAGGACGGAAGGTGTTTACGGACGTATTGTGGAGACCAGTGGGAGCAGGGATACTCGTTCTTTCTTGATAGGAGATGGAGGAATGAATGGTTTGGTATTGAATGCCAGGGAAAAAGGAGACTCGCTTGAGGTCTCCTATGAACCTACGTCTCAAAACGCTTATATATTTCAGGAAGGAGCTAGTCAACACAGAGTTACTGCGAATCGATCAAAAGCCATTAAGGATCTTAAATTGCTCGCCGGTCTGTCCGAAGAGACTCAAGAAAGCGGTCGTAAGATTTCCATGCGTCTACAATATCTCGTTTCGCGGGAATCGCTTGAAGAAAAGGCATTTAATGATTTTCTCCGCCGAGGGAATTCTCCTTATAAAATGGCTGAATTCAGAAGACAGCGGCTAGAGGCTTCTCCTATTGCCAAATATGAATTACCCGAAGATTCTGGAAATTTGGATTCTGAGCCAGCGAAAAATGTCCTTAAGGATGACGGTTCAGGGCAGATTCGATATTGGATTCCTCCGATAGAATTCTATGAGATTCAGTATCCTGTATATGTCGGTGAGAATATAATTAGTGTTGCGACGCAGTATTATTTATTCAATGGAGGAGCACACGGTTCTGCTTCGACAGATTTTGATATAATAGATCGAAGGACTGGCAAAAGACTTGGACCCAGTGATATTTTCGTATCCGACTGGAGATCGACTCTTGGGCCAAAGCTAAAGGTGGAGTTGATCAGGCAAAGCGGCTTTTGGCAGGATTCGGCAAAGTCTGCCAAGGTTGGGAATGATGGAAATAGCCCCATAGAAGATCTTCGCGATCTAGGTTTTTTCGAATCCGATATAAGCCCATCCGACAAGATATTTCTGTGCAAGACAGGAATTGGATTTGAATACGATCGCTACGAGATAGCTCCCTGGTATATGGGAGAGTTCATCATCCTGCTTTCATGGGATGAACTTAGGCCTTTTCTTAATCCAGCATTTTTTGCCGATGGACAGCTATTGGGCTCGATCTAGGCTTTTCTCAGGTTCACCATCCAAGCCTTATCGCCCGCTTCTACTGCAAAGCCATTTGTCATGACTTCGTCCATGCTTTTCCAATCTATTCTTAGGGCTAAGGTTTCTTCAGCTACTATTTGACCAAAGCGATCGAGTGCAACCTTTAGTTCATCATCGCCCGAAACCTCTAGAATAATCCTATCGGTCACATCGAGGCCTTTTTCTTTGCGGGCATTCTGGATTCCTCGGATCAGATCGCGCACATAACCTTCGTAGAGCAATTCTGAGGTGATATTCGTATCGAGCGCCACGGTAAGGCTTCCTTCGTTTAGGACCTTTAGGCCTTGCTTTTCCTCGCGGATTATATCTACTCGGGAGCTATCCAGAGCTATTTTTTCGCCCGAGCTCAAGGCGATTAATATCTGCTCCCCATCGAGGAGGCGAGCAATCTCTGTGCTGCTCAGATTGGCGATCTTTGCTGCCGCTTCTTTCATATAAGGGCCTAGCTCCTTACCTAGCACCCGGAAATTGGCTTTAGCGTGGTATTCGACGAGATCTTCTTCTTTTTCATGGATGACAACGGATTTAACATTGAGTTCTTCGCGAAGAATATCTTCCATTCGCTGCAGAGCTTCTCGTTCTTCCGCAATCCTGCTGATGAGTTGGATCGATCCGAGAGGCTGACGGATTTTGAGATCGTTGGCTACTCTGAGCGAGCGCCCCATAGTAACGGCTTGTCGAACGATGCGCATATCGCGCTCCAGATCGAGGTTTCGATATTTTGCTTCTGCATTTGGCCAATCCGAGAGATGGATAGATTCGGGCTCCGACTGCAGTTTTATGTTGCGATAGATTGCCTCGGTGACAAATGGAATTACGGGCGCCATAACTAGGGTGAGTCGGCGCAGAACCCGGTAGAGCGTCTTATATGCATTCTTTTTATCTGCATCGTTTTCTGATTTCCAGAATCTACGCCGCGAACGGCGAATATACCAATTGTTAAGGCTATCCACGAATTCGACAGTTGGAGCTATTGCTGCTTGTAGATCAAAGGCCTCGAAGCCGGTTGTTACATCGGCTATCATTTTCTCGCATACAGATAGTATCCATATGTCAAGAGGATTTTCGACTCCCGCGCAGTCGAAATCTTCCGCCACAAAGCCATCGATATTTGCGTATGTGACAAAGAAACTATAAGCGTTCCAAAGTGGGAGTATTACGCTCTTAAGGACGTTTCTGACACCTTCGTCCGAATAACAGAGGTCTTCGGCCTTTATTACAGCGGAATTCATAAGAAAGAGTCTCAGTGCATCGGCACCAAATTTGTCCATGACTGCGGAGGGGTCGGTATAATTTCGTAGGCTTTTTGACATCTTTTTGCCATCTTCTGCCAAGACAAGACCATTGACGACACAAGCCTTAAAAGCAGGCTTGTCAAAAAGAGCTGCCGCAAGGATTGTCAATGTATAGAACCAGCCTCGCGTTTGGTCGAGACCCTCGCAGATGAAGTCCGCAGGGAAGATGGATTCGAATTTTTGCTTGTTTTCGAAGGGATAATGATTCTGTCCATATGGCATCGCTCCGGATTCGAACCAGCAATCGAGGACTTCAGGAATTCGATGCATGGCTCCACCGCAGGTGCATGGCAGTGTAACTTTATCGAGATAATGCTTGTGCAGGTCTTCAGGTACTTCGCCGCCGAGTTCAGCAAGTTCTTTGCGAGAACCCACGCATATGGTCTTTCCGCATTCATCGCATCTCCAGATGGGGAGCGGGTTTCCCCAATAGCGATTTCGACTTATTGCCCAGTCTCGCGCGTTTTCTAGCCAATTTCCGAATCTACCATCGCGAATATGGGCAGGCACCCAATAGACGCTCTTGTTGGCCTTTAGCATGGATTTTTTTATAGGCTCGATCTCAACGAACCAGCTGGAAATTGCCCGGTAGATGAGCGGGCTTTCGCAGCGCCAGCAATGTGGATATGCGTGGATGATCTGGTCGCGCTTTATGAGTTTACCTTCGTTTTTGAGCCGATTCATTATGGATTTGTCTGCGTCTTTGACGAATAATCCTTTGTAGTCCGGAACTTCCTCGGTAAATCTGCATTCTTCGTCGACCGGGCATACGGTAGGAATACCGGAACCGCGCAATACTTCGTAGTCCTCTTCACCAAAACCCGGTGCTGTATGAACTATTCCGGTTCCTTCTTCGGTAGTAACGTGCTGGCCAAGCACCGTGACAAATGCGCCTTTTTCGGTCAAGAAGGCGAAATAAGGGAATAAAGGTTCGTATCTAATTCCGACTAGTTCGCTGCCTTTCTTCTTCCATGAAAGCTTGAGCGATTCAGGATTCTTATAATAGTCTCCAAGTTTCGAGTCAGCCAGGATATATCGCTCACTGCCATCGATTACACAGACATAATCGATATCTGGGCCAAGACAAAGAGCTAAATTAGAAACCAGTGTCCACGGGGTAGTTGTCCATGCGACGAAATATGTAGATCCGTTCGCCAGGTCTGCGAGAGAAGGATCATCGAGCGATGGCGGTAGACCCGTTATCTTAAACCTCACTGTAATGGAGGGGTCACTGACATCCTCGTATCCGCCTAGTGAAAGCTCATGGTTGGATAATACCGTAGAACAGCGCGGACAATATGGGAGAATATAATGGCCTTCATATATGAGTCCCTTGTCCCAAAGGGATTTGACAACCCACCAAATCGACTCCATATAATCAGGTTCCATAGTTTTATAGTCATGATCAAAATCGACCCATCGGCCGAGGCGAGTTACGATCTGGCGCCATTCTTTTACATACCGAAGGACAGAGCCTCGGCAGGCCTCATTGAATTCGGCAATGCCATAGCGCTCAATGTCGGTCTTTGAATTCAGACCAAGTTCTTTTTCGATCAGGTTCTCTACTGGTAATCCGTGACAGTCCCATCCAAAGCGCCTTTCTACATGATAGCCTCGCATTGTTTTGTATCTAGGAAAAATATCTTTGATCGTACCTGGAACAAAGTGGCCAAAGTGAGGGAGTCCGGTAGCAAAGGGTGGGCCATCATAGAAACTGAATTCCGGTGCGCCTTCACGCTGCGAAACTGACTTCTGGAATATATTCTGATCTTGCCAAAATTGAACGATCGATTCTTCCTGTTGAGAGAAGTTGACCTTGGGATCAACGGGTTTGTACACGATATCCTCCTCGGTAATGTCACGAATAATGCTGTATGTTGCAAATCCTTTCAAGAGGAGGAAGATAGATGCAAAGACAAAGGAAATCAAAAATGGTAAGGAATCGCTAAAAGGATCGCGAAATCGAAAAGGCCTCTAGTGTTGGAGTCACGAGATGGGAATTCGTACACTATTCTAATATCGATTTGCTAAAAAGAGAGATTGTGATATAATAATAAAAATAATATTAAGATCTGCATCTTACAGAATGGCAGGTAATGCATGGATTGAGAACCCGGAGGCATAATTTGATGCGCACCGAAGGTATAGATATTGATTTCCGGTTTATAGAAGACATTCAAGATGTGGAAGGCATCCGACGGATAGTTATCCGTGTGTCAGAAGGCAATATCATTGTGACCGGATCAGAAGACTCGCAGCTACGATATTTTATAGAACTTCAAGGGGTTTCGGAAGAGATCGACACATGGTCTTGCCGGTTTCGGCGAGCCGAGAGTATTGCGATTATCGAAGTAATAGCTAATGACTATGTTAGAATTGGGAAATGCAATATTTTTATACCTTCACATATCTCAGATGTGGAAGTGCATTCCTCCAGAGGATCGATGGAGATTCGCGAAATCCCGGCAAATGTCCTTGCCATCTCCGATCGAGGAGATATCAGCATCTCGAATGCCAAATTTGTCGAAGTCTCGAGCGTCAATGGCAATATCATCGTAGATCGCAGCGAAGGATGTTCCGCCCGGAGCATAAACGGTACTATCAGATGCTCGAGAATTGCAGGTTCTGTCCAGGTGGAGAGTCAGAATAGTATTGTCTTGATGGATCAGGTCGAGAAGAACGTAGCGGCGGTATGCGATCAAGGCAAAATAATCGCCCGCAGAGTCAAAGGAAGAGTCAGGCTCATCTCTAATAAGGGCGATATCGAACTGGAAGTCAGCGGCGCATTTGGCGGAGGAGAAGTCCAGACTTATTCGGGTGACATTTCCATACAGCTTGAGTATAGCAGCATTGAATTCAGGGCTGAAACGCTTTCGGGTCGAATAGAAGCAAACTTCCCCACTAGTGCTTCTGGAATAGGACCTCAGCGCTGTACCTTTCGCACAGGGGAAGGGTCCAGGCGTCTCTATGTCAAGAGCATTCTCGGCGACATCGAGATTTCTTGAGCTTCTTATTCTTTGGGCTATCATCGGCATTATTGACACGAAATTTCTGATTGGGTTGACCAGGTTTCTCGTCGATATAAGATCATTCCTCGAAGAGTTTTTTTATCTGATCAGCATAGAGCTCGTTGATTACATGGCGCTTTAGATCCAATTTTGCCGACAATTCTCGTCCTTCCTCGAAAGGAGAAGGCAGAAGAGCGAAGTAGTAAATACGCTCAAAAGGCTTAAAACCATTCTTTATGCTGATATAGCTGTTTATTTCACTGTTAATGAGTTCTTTTACTTCTGGTTGTTCCAATAACGATGGATAATCGTTAAACGGGATATCGTTCTCCTCCGCCCATGCGGTAAGCACCTCTTGATTTGGTACAATGAGAGCTGCAAGATATCTTTGGTCTTGGCCCACTACAGCGGCTTGCTGAATATAGGGGCTCTCGCGCAATCTCTGTTCTATGGGTAAAGGCTCGATATTTTCTCCCCCGCGCAATACTATCGTGTCTTTTACACGACCTATTATCTTTAGCTCACCATGAATAGTGAACATGCCTAGATCGCCAGTGTTCAACCAGCCATCCTTAGAGAGTACTTTTTCGGTCAGGTCGGGTCTTTTGTAATACCCAAGCATAACTTGAGGACCACGCACATGAATAACGCCCTTTTGCCCTGCGGGAAGCACATCTCCCCGTTCGTCTAAAATGCGAACTTCTGTTCCTCGATGTACTGGACCTACCGTGCCGGTCACCGGATGATTTCTCAACCTCACGCTCAATACCGGCGCGGTTTCTGTTAGGCCATATCCTTCGAGTATTAGTATTCCGATGGCTTCGAAGAAGCGATCGACCGAGGGCGGCAAGGCTCCTCCGCCAGATACGCCTGCAATAAAACGCTTTCCAAGTTTCCCCTTGATTTTTTTGAACACGAGCGCATTGCCCAAGGCGCGAAAAGGACTAAGCAATGCAAAGGGAATTATAGATATGGAAATATCAAGAAAGCGCGACCTGGGAGAGAATTTTGGCAGTTGGTCGTACAGCATATTCTTGAAATATGCATGGGCTTTTCCAATGCCTACAAACATAGAGAACATGAATTTGGAGAATCCCCCGCTCTGGCGAATTGTCTTATCCACCCCATCTTTCACGGATTCCCAGATCCGAGGAACGGTTGAAAACCAGTGGGGTTGTACTACCTCCATATCTTCCATGAGAATCGAGCCTATAGGCTTGGAATAGGCGATCGTACATCCGGCCTGGAGGAGAATGTACTGAACAGCTCGTTCAAATGAATGCCAAATTGGAAGTACTGAAAGGAACACATCGCCACTATTCACTTCGAGCAGATAGGGGAAGTATTCGGTTTGATGGAGAAAATTGCCATGACTGAGCATGACACCTTTTGGTTCGCCCGTGGTACCAGAAGTGTAGATTATGGTTGCAAGATCGGCTCTTGTGCCTTTTAGAGTCTCTCTTTGATAGAAATCAGGATCGTTTCTATAGAGTGATAGGCCCTTTTCCATAATTTCCGAGAATAGATGAATATTGAGCCCTGCCTCTTGGGCTTCCTGGGCGATTTGTGACGATGGAGGATCGATCAAAATTATGGACCTTAAATCAGCATAAGGTGTTTCTATGAGAGACATTGAGTTGGAAGCAAGGCAGCCTTTTTTGACATCGAGGATTTTCTTTAGTTGGCGTTCATTTTCGAGAATTGTAGTTGAACATCCACTCCAGCTTAGAATATATGCAATTTCCTGGGCTGTTGCGTCGCAGCCGCGTGGAACATCGACTGCTCCAATTCCGAGAATAGCAAGGTCCGCAATAAGCCATTCTTTTCTATTATCGGAAATAATACCTATATTGTCTCCTCGCCTGACACCAAAATCATCCAATCCAAGCGCAAAGATGCTGACTTCTCTTAGGAGTTCACCATAGGTTACTGGTTGAAAATCGCCATGCGCATCCTTGGAAAGCTGTACTGGGACGTTTGGCTGTCTTTGTGCAATCTCAATATACATTTGAGGGATTGTATCTGCCATTGCCAAGAGCCTCCTTTGACAATTTTGACATTATTACCATAAATGTAAAATTGAAAATAGTCAAGGTACTGCGTTGACTCTTTGCCCATTCATAGTATATAAATCTTCCGCACATGTTCCATATATCGGGCTTCGTAGAGGAACGGATGTGCGGATAAGGCGAAGCCTACATTGCATTTTTTGTATTCAGGAGGATTAGGGTGAGCGTGCGTATAAGGCTCAAAAGGTTTGGCGCTAAGGCTAGACCATATTATCGGATTGTTGTAATGGATTCCCGCTCGGCGCGCGATTCCAAGACCATTGATGAGATTGGATACTATCATCCAATAGAAGCTGAGGACAAGCAGATAAGCATAAATGAAGCCAAAGTAAGAGAATGGCTTGCAAAAGGTGCCCAACCATCGGACACCGTTCGTTCTCTTTTGAACAAAAAAGGCATTCAACTAAAATGAGTGGTGAGAACACTATGGAACGCGATCTTGTTGAATATATTGTTAAATCGCTTGTTGACCATCCTGAATCCGTCGATATCAAGGTAGTCGAGGGAGAGAAATCCACAATTCTCGAGCTAAGGGTTGCGGAGAGCGATATAGGAAAAGTCATAGGCAAGAATGGCAGAATAGCTCGTGCGATTCGTACTATTCTTTCCGCATCCGCATCGTCCAAGTCAAAACGAGTGATCTTGGAGATTCTTGATTGAGATTGATTTTTTATCATGCATGAAAGGCAGGAACCTGAATATCTGGCAGTGGCAAGACTTGGTGCCGTAAGAGGTCTAACGGGCGAGCTCAGGCTATTCAGCTATTCGGGAGAATATTCGCATATAGAAGACGCACAAGAATTTCTCTTGGGTGGTAGAGAAGGGCTAAGAGATGCCAAGCCCATAAGAGTTTTGCGTCTACAAAAGGCAAGCTGGGGAGTAAGCATAGTTTTCGAGGGATTTGAGACGCCCGAAAAAGCGCGCCGATTGGTAGGGAGGGATATTTTTCTGCCTAGATCAAAGGCCAGTCCCAAAAAACCCGGAGAATACTATATTGCCGACCTTGTCGGAATGACCGCAATAGCCGACGGAGAAGAGATTGGGGTGATCACCGCGGTAATAGAGGGAGCAGAGAGCGATCTCTTGGAAATTGAGAGAGACTTTAAAAAAAAGATCCTGGTTCCCTTCCGAAATGAGTTCGTCGGGAAAATCGACGAAGAGAGGGGCGAACTCGAGATCATTAGCCCATGGATTCTGGAATGAGAATCAAGGTTATTTCTCTTTTCCCAGAAATTATTGAAGCTTATTTCTCTGCTTCTATAATGAAACGCGCGGTGGAAAAAGGGCTGATATCCTATGAGCTAGTCAATATAAGAGACTATGCTTTTGACCGTCACCGCAAATGTGACGATGAAGTGTTTGGTGGTGGACCAGGCATGCTGATGAAGCCAGAGCCTTTGGATAGAGCTCTTGCGGCGGCGGGATCTCCGGAACTGAGGACGATCTATGTGACTCCGTCAGGCAGGCTTTTCAATCAGGTGATGGCGTTGGATTTTGCACATGAGGAAAATCTTATTTTACTCTGCGGCCGATATGAGGGAATAGATCAGCGCATAATCGATACAAGAGTTACGGATTTGGTTTCGATAGGAGATTATGTGCTTTCGAGCGGAGAGATAGCAGCGATGGTTGTGATCGATGCGGTGTATCGCCTTATACCTGGTGTTATTTCGCATGAATCTCTTTCGGAAGAGAGTTTTTCAAGTGGCCTTCTAGAGTATCCCCAGTATACAAGGCCTGCCAAATATGATAATTTAATTGTCCCGGAAGTGTTGGTAAACGGCAACCATGCGGCGATAGAGCGATGGCGACTCAAAGCGAGTCTTATCAAAACGCTCGCATACAGACCGGAACTTTTGCAGAATATCGATCTGACCAGTGAATTAGGCAGATTGCTCAAAGAAGTGATAGACGAAGGGGGAGGACATGGACCTCATACAGCAGATTCAAGCGGAACAAATTCGAACTGACCTGTCTGATTTCAGGGTCGGAGATACCGTTCGCGTCAGTTTTAAGATTGTAGAAGGCAAGTCTGAGAGAATTCAAGCCTATGAAGGGCTTGTCATAGCGATTAAGAACGCGGGAGTAGGTAAGACCTTTACTGTAAGAAAAAACTCATATGGTGTAGGTGTGGAACGCGTGTTTCCTTTCAATTCACCTCGTGTCGAAAAAGTGGAGATAATAAAAGCTGGTAAAGTGCGAAGAGCCAAGCTCTACTATATTCGCAGCAAAGTGGGTAAGAAGGCTAAAGTCAAGACTCTTGTCGGAGGTCGCAAGAGCCAGAAGCAGGAAGCATAAGAACCGTTTGATCTCTAGAGCCATTTGGAAATCGAGCTGCCCAGGCAGAAGCCTTGGCAGCTTTTTTATATAATCTTAGGCTTTCGTGAACATTTTTGAATCGAGAAATCTATTTTGGCGCGCATTAAATATAAGAATGCAGATTTGGACACGATGCTTATGTCTAAGGCTGAAGGCGATAAATGGAAAAGAAAAGGAAGAGAAGAGGAGATTATGGCAGGCCGATATCTCGAGAGTATTGGCTGGAATGTTCTTGCGCGCAATTTTCGTAGCAGGCGAGGGGAAATCGACATCGTAGCAACACGCGATAATATTCTGTCCTTTATCGAAGTCAAATCGGCAAATCAAATCACCGAGCGCGATCTCGAGCATGTCATAGGAGCCAAAAAGCGCAATTCTATAATAGAAACCTCTAAACTATTTCTCGTTATTAATCGAAAATATAAACAGTATCGCATCCGTTATGATGTTATGCTGATACAAGAGAGTGCCTGTCTTAGGCATATAGAAGGCGCATTTGCGGAACACGATGGAGAATAATAAGGTTTCTAGAGATATTCCTGCATGGGCTGGTTCCACTCCGGATGATCTATTATATTCAGACTATGATATAACCGAAGAGATGAAAGCCACAAATTGGAAGAGGCTTTATGAGATCAAGCATAAGCTAGTGGATATCGGCTATTTGGATGGGGCGATTGCTTCGATTGCAGAAATGGTATCAAATACGATAAGGAATAAACCGAAATGAACTCCGAGCCAAACGCAAACAAGCAACCGAACAATCCACCCAAACATGAAAGACCGGGGAAAAGAATTGGGAGCCAGCATTTTAGAAAGCATCGATCAACACGCGCCGGTGCACAAAAAACAGCTGACCGCAATCAGGAGAATCATGCGAGGATGGGGGAACCGTCGGTAGAGAGCTCAAGACAAGAATCCAAGATATGTAAAGTCTGCGGTAAGCCCATATTTGATCTTGCAGGCGCGATTGCTTCAAGAGAAGATGGCGAACCCATTCATTTCGATTGCGCAATTGAAATCCTCTCCAAGGAAGAGAATCTGGCGCCGGATGAGAAGCTGATCTATATTGGGAGCGGCTTTTTTGCGGTTTGTGTGCAGTCTTCTTCGGACAAACTGGAGATCAGACGAAAGATCCGCTGGGAGATTTCTGGCACCCAACACCCCTGGCGCAAGCCGATGATCTTTACACCCAATTTGCCTTAGTTTCCTTAGATGCTCTAGGTGCTTCTTGATGTTCCATTTCCACAGATGTCTTAAAAGATATATGCCTCAAGTGCGATTGGGACGAATAAGATCGAAACCACAGTAGGGCACTAGGGCTTTCGGGATCATTACAGAGCCATCCGCTTGCTGGTTATTCTCAAGAATAGCGATAATGGCGCGGGAGCAGGCAATTGCTGTGCCGTTCAGCATATGCACGAAGCGATTTTTGCCATCCTTATCCCTATAGCGAACATTGAGTCTTCGAGCCTGATAATCGGTACAATTTGAGGTCGATGTTATCTCTCCCCATTCGCCATTATTCCTGCCTGGCATCCAGGCTTCCAAGTCCCACTTGCGATAGGCTGGGGCACCGAGATCTCCTGTGCAGGTGTCCACGACCCTGAATGGAATATCGAGGCTCGAAAAAATTTCCTCTTCGATCGAGCGAAGCTCTTCATGTATTAACTCGGAGTCCTCTGGTAGGCAGTATACAAACATTTCTACCTTTGTGAACTGATGCACTCTGTAGAGGCCTTTTGAAAACTGACCGGCGGCACCAGCTTCACGCCTAAAGCAATGAGAAACGCCCGCATAGCGGATAGGAAGTTGGCTTTTTTCAAGGACAGAATCGCTATGATAACCCCCAAGCGTGATTTCCGCCGTTCCTATTAGGCAAGCTTCTTCTCCTTCGAGAGTATAGACATTCGATTCGGGGCCCCGCGGAATGAAGCCTATTCCCTCCAGAATCTGTGACTTGGCAATATCTGGGGTTGTCATAAGAGTAAAGCCGTGTTTTGATAGCATATCCAGCGCATATCGCACCAGGGCGAGCTCGAGGATGGTTCCCTCATTTTTCAGATAATAAAATTTGGTCCCCGAGACTTTCGTTGCTGTATCGAAGTCGAGTATATCCAGACTCTGGCCAAGTTCCACATGATCCTTAGGAAGAAAATTGAACTGAGTTGGAGAACCGACCCTTTTCACTTCGAGATTATCTTTATCTTCCTTGCCTCGGGGAGCCTTAGGATGAGCCATATTGGGTATTTTGGCCAATTCTTCGGCGAAGGCTCTCTCTATTTCCTGAAGTTCTGCTTCGAGGTGAGCGATTATTTCTTTGAGACGTTTGCCTTCTTCTATGCGAATTGCGCGTTCCTCTTTGGATAGATTCGACTTCATGGCTTGGGCATTCTCGTTTCTGAGGCGCCTGGATTCCTCGAGTTCGCGGAGCAATGCATTCTTCTTATCGTAAAGGGAGACCAATAGGTCCACATCAGCATCCATATATCGGTCGCGAATATTCTGGCGAACCGCTTCTAAGTTTTCTTTGATAAAACGTATGTCTAGCATGGCTAGATACTATCCGGATGAGCAGCTTGGCGCAAGCGGGAGTTGAAGTGTAGGCCATAAACAGGCTACCATTCATTCGTGATAGAACACATAGAACATATGGAGCAACTGCGAGGGCGTCTCGCAGAAATTGATGGACTCGTTTCGAATTCGGATATACTTAGGGATAAGAATAATTATCGCAATCTTATGAAGGAGAGAGCAAAGATTTCAGAGATTCTTCAGGAATTCGATGAAGTGCAAAGACTTAACTCTTCGATCCTGGAGACGGAAGAGCTGATTCGAGAAACAAAGGACGAGGAATTGAGAGAGCTTGCAGAGCAAGAAATTCTTGAATTGAAAAAGCAGTATGCTCTTGCCGAAGAACGGCTCGAGACTCTTCTTGCACCGCGAGATCCTATGGCCGACAAATCGGTCATAATGGAGATACGCGCAGGCACAGGAGGAGAAGAGGCGGCTCTGTTTGCTGCTGACCTATATAGGATGTATAGTCGTTATGCCGATGGTCGCGGGTGGAATGTCGAGATAATGAGTTCAAACGAAACCGAGCTTGGCGGAATTAAAGAGATAATTTTCTCGATTTCTGGGGATGCAGCATACGAGAGGTTACGGCTGGAATCCGGAGTCCACAGAGTTCAGCGTGTGCCGGTAACCGAAGGTTCAGGCAGAATCCATACCAGCACGGTGACGGTTGCGGTACTGCCCGAGATAGAAGAGACAGAAATTGAGATAAGGCCAGAAGATCTGCGCATCGATGTAATGCGTTCTTCTGGTCCAGGTGGCCAAAGCGTCAATACCACTGACTCTGCTGTGCGCATTACACATACTTTAAGCGGTATTGTTGTTCACTGCCAAGATGAGAAGAGTCAGATAAAGAATAAGGCAAAGGCCATGAGAATCCTCAGAGCCAGGCTTTTCGAGATCGAAGATAAGAAACGCCAAGCAGAGCGTTCCGCGGAACGACGAAATCAAGTCGGAACCGGAGACCGCTCCGAGCGCATCAGAACCTATAATTTTCCGCAGAATCGCTTGACCGACCATAGGATAGATTTGACTCTATATAAGCTCGACCTCATCATGGAAGGTGATCTTGATGAATTGCTCGATGCGCTGATAGCATGGGATAGAGAACAGGCACTGATGGCCGAAGAACGCTAATTGTCATGAATTACCGAGAACTTATCTTGAATGAATCTAGCAGCTTTTCCGATAGCGATAGCCCTTTTCTGGATGCAGTTTTGCTCATGGCTCATAGCCTCGGTATAACTAAGGAAAAGCTTTTCTCAATGCTCTCTGAGCGTGTAGATTCTGTCCCACAGTCCTTCTTCGATATGACAGAACGCAGAAGAAATGGCGAGAGCATAGCCCATATTCGCGGTTTCCGTGAGTTCTATGGTAGGGAATTTCTAGTCAACAGTGATGTATTATCGCCCCGGCAAGACACAGAGGTCTTGGTAGAGGCTGTGCTTGAATCTTCAAAGCTATTCGAGCCCTCAGCAGGCATAAATGGGAGTCTTGATGTAGTCCGAGAAATTTCCATTCTCGATCTTTGTACCGGTTGCGGCGCAGTGGCAATCAGTCTCGCAGCCGAAATGCCAAATCATAAGGTAACAGCCTCAGATATATCTTCTGCAGCTCTCGACCTTGCAAAGAAGAACGCGCAACGGCTTTTGCCCGCTCAGTCCTTGATTTTCATAGAATCCGATCTTTTTTCCGAAATAGATGGAAAGTTCGAAATTATTGCCGCAAATCCTCCTTATGTTCCGCATTATCAAGCGGAGCAATTGATTGCCAAAGGATGGAAGGATCCCCTTATCTCTCTGGATGGAGGTATAGACGGCATGGAGTATATCCGGAAAATAATCATGGAGGGATATGAATATTTATCGCATAATGGCGTATTATTATTGGAGATGGATCCACACCAGGCATCGGAGTCTCTGGCTCTCTTTGGAGAGATGGGCTATATAGATCTTAAAACATGGAAGGATCTCACAGGAAGTATAAGGGTAGTAGGCGGACGCCATGGATGAATTCGTTAATGAATTTTCTTCTAAGATCGAGCATCGTTTCAATGATGAAGAGAAGAATCTTCTTATAAATGCTCTGGATCACGCTCATAGTGTTCATGGAGAAAGAAAGCGAGCATCTGGTGAGCCTGCTTATTATCATGATATCAGGGTTGCTGAAATTCTCCTCGACCTTGGTATGGATCTTGACTCAATCCTTGCTGGTCTTCTCCACGATACAATAGAGGAGCGAATATCGGGTTTTGTCCAGGATGCGAATTTAGATAGAAATATCGAAGGAAAACCTGCAAACAGAGAAAAATCGGCATTGGAGGAGTCCCGAATTTCGCCAAGAGGGATAAAACAGACTACCAAAGGCGAACACGCATTGAAGAAAAAAAGCTCAAACGCATTGAGTTCCCTTCTTGCGGCGCCAGATCCTTTTATTGAGGAACGATTTGGTCCCCAAACCGCGGTGATCGTTGCCGGAGTCAACAGGCTGTCATCGGTCAAGGCAAAGAACAAAACCGTGCATGCTGCTGAAACAATGCGAAAAATGCTTTTTGCTTTGACTAGCGATATTCGTGTTATCCTCGTAAAACTCGCAGATAAGCTAGATAGCATGCGCACTCTGAAATATCTACCGGAAGATCGCCAGAAAGAGATAGCTACCGAATGCATAGATATCTACGCTCCTCTTGCCGATAGACTGGGTATTTCCTGGCTAAAGGATGAATTAGAGGATTTGTCCCTGAAAGCTCTAAACCGTGAGGTGTTCGACCAGATAAAGGAAATTGTAAATTCGCGCAAGCATGAGCGTCAGGACTTTCTAAAGAAAGTGACGGATAAGATTCTCTCAACAGCTGCAAAAGAGGGGATAGATGTCGAGGTCAGCGCTCGTGCTAAGCATTTTTACTCCATATATCAGAAGATGCGCAGGCGCGGGAAAGGTGCCGAAGAGCTATATGACCTTCTTGGCATACGGATTATCTGCAATGGCATAAATGATTGTTATGCTCTGCTTGGACTCGTGCACCGGCTCTGGAAGCCCATTGATGGTCGATTCAAAGACTATATTGCCATGCCAAAAGCAAATGGATACCAAAGCCTCCATACAACAGTGATCGCATATGGGGGGCAACTGCTAGAGATACAGATTCGAACTAGAGAAATGCACCTTGTGGCGGAATATGGAGTAGCATCGCATTGGCTGTACAAGAAAGGTACCGGGGCAGAGATTCCAAAGCTTGAAGATTTGCCGATTATGAACAAGCTAAGGCAGTGGAACCAGTTTATTGCCGAAGGCGACAGCTATCTAGAAGAAATAAAGCAAGAGTTCCTGGGTGATTCTATATTTGTCTTTACCCCAAAGGGAGATATAATTGAGTTGCCTTCTGGTTCGACACCTATAGACTTTGCATTCGCTATTCACTCCGACGTTGGGGCACACTGCCTTGGCGCAAAGATCAACGGTGCCATAGCACCTCTCGATTCCGAGCTTCGCAATACTCAGATTGTCGAAATCATTACTTCACCCAATGCAAGACCTAATCTCAATTGGCTCAAGATAGCCCGCACTAGTAAAGCACGCTCAAAGATACGCCAGCTTCTTGTACAGACTGGCCAGGCCGTGGCGATAGACAAGCACATAGTTGCGGCTCGCAAGAGCGAAAAAGCTGCTCAGGAAACGGTTCAGGCTCGCGTTCACGGAGCCGATCGATCTCAAATCGAAGCTCGCCGCGGCGAATTTCCTTCCGTTGTGGAGTTCCATAGCCTAAAGCCTGGCCTTGTGCTTCGCAGTGAGAAAGTGGGCGTATCAGTGGGAGGCATGCGCAACTTGATGATTCGCATCGCAGGCTGCTGTAAACCGGTTACTGGCGATCGTATCGTAGGCTATGTTTCGCGTGGTCGTGGAATTATCGTACATCGCGAAGACTGCAGATCCATAGCTTCGATTGCGGATTTCGAAGAGCGGCGCATCGATGTCAAATGGGAAGACGAAGCGATCAATACTACGGCACGCTACCGTGTAACTACTAAAAAGAGCTACGATATCTTCTCAGAGATAGAATCCACCGTCCGCAGATGTTCAGGACGGCTTAAGGAAGGCAAGCTGGGAGAGCGTGGCGATGGGACACTCTCAGGTTTTTTTATTCTGGAAGTCGATTCACGCGAAGGCCTAAAGCGCGTTGCCAAGGCTTTACGCACATTACCGAGCATTCTCTCTATCGAAGAAGAGCCAATATAGGCCTCTTATTCAGCGCCACCAGAAGGCATTCTTGGTGCTTACGGTTTCGAATCCATAGCTTGAAAAACTCTTCTTGTTGACCTCATATAGATCTGGATTGAGGCGCACCATCACTACCTCTAGATTTTTCTGAATGTAAGTATCGACAAATTGGGAGATATTCTTCTGTCTGGTTTTCATTATAAAATCGCTTTCCTGAAAAATCAGTGGTGGTATTCCCCAGATCCATAGTGTGGCCATATGGCAAGCGGAACTCATCGCGTCTCCTTGAATCGCCATTATTTCTCCTAATAACGCTTGACAAGCTCGATCATAATCGGCCGCGGAAAAATAGGATGGATTGGCTTTAACCATATAAAGCTCGGTTCCACGCACGGCTTCTTTGAAAGCAAATACAGTTTCGGCGGGCTTCTTGCCGGCTGGCACAATCGATAAGACACTGATCCAGGATGAGTCTGTGTTAGGGACATAGTCGATCCTGATATTCTCGGGTTCCGATCCCTTAGGCATGCTTTTGCGAACTGCCATCTGAAATCGGCTTGTAGGTTCGTTTGCAAGTTGCTGCAGCATCAGCGCTGCGAAATAGGAAGTAGTGTCCTTTGGATCCGGACCCCTGTATCGCATCTCTATCTTCATGTGATCTGCTGAAATGTCACTGTCAGGAAAAACAAGAAATATTGGCTTCGTGACGCCCGGTCTAGGAAATGGAGCGAGATTTGCTGGCCATGGATTCTTGGCTTTTTGTAGCAGGCCAAAGCGTGCCTCGATCAAGGACAAAACCTGATTGGGGTCGAAGGCACCGGCAATTGAAAGGCAAGCATTGTTGGGAACAAGCCAGGAAGAGGCAATGTTCTTTAGCTGTGCAGCATCCGCTTTTTCCAGGACATTCTCGGATCCCAATATGTCGATTCTATAAGGCGCCTTAGCAAAAAGCTTCTTATTTATGGCCATCGAGCTTACAAGATCATTATCAGAGGTTTCATTCTGAATGAGATTCAAGATAGACTGCCGAGCTAGCTCTATTCCGTCTTTTTGAGCAAAGATGAATTCTCTTCTTTCCTGCGAAAAGAGATAGAGAAGAGTGTCAAATGCCTGGACCAAGTTCTCCTTTTTGAACGAAATACCGAATTCAAATCTATCGATCCCCAATCCACCTCTTATATCCTCTGCTTCAAGCACATCAATCGCAGCTGCGGGCTCCGGAATACCAGGATTCGCCGCGGGACCATTAAATAGAACATACTCCAAAAGCTTGAATAGACCAGCAGTTGAAGCTGTCTGAGAATTTGCTCCTGCGCGATAGGCAAGGATTATGGATATATCTTCTTCATATTCGATGGGATTGAGACATACTGTCATTCCATTTGCGAGTGTCTTGATTTGATATTGTGCGGAAGCAGAGGAGCCTTTTGAGAGTATTAAAAATAGGATCACTATCCATAGAAATCTGCGGCTATGTTCCACCTGCTTATAGTAAAAACAGAGCAACTTGTTGTCAATCTTGAGGCGTAATTTCGTTACTATCTATTTCCGAATCGTCTTCTGTATGGTATTCCCCTTGAGAGAAATCTCCAAAAAGACGTTTGCGAGAATCTTCGAGCCAATGAGAAACCTCATCGCGGGTAAAAAACATGTCTTGCTTTTGAGGATCGAGAAATAGTTTCCATGGCTCGACCTTTAGTGCAGATGAAATCTTCAAGATTCCTTTACTGGAAGGAAAATTCCTGCCGGTCTCTATATTTGCTATAAAACCAGGAGAGAGGTTAGCCAGATGGGCAAGCTCTTCCTGGGACATCTGAAGAATAGCCCTTCTCAAGCGAAGATTAGAAGCGAAACAATATCGCACGTAATCCATTTAACATACACTACCTCAATATGAGATATGTCTCCGCACCGAGAGCATGCAAATCACCTTCTATGACGAAGGATCCTGCCAATAAATTTAATTCCATCCTATATTATTCAAAGAGCGATTGACCGCTCCATTTGAAGTATTTACAATGAATGTATGTTCATCAGAGAAATATATATAAAAAGGAGGAGAGCGTTCTTAGACGCTATCCGCGACCGAGGAATAACAAGTGGGAAAGTTCTATTGCTCGCAAATGAAAACTGTCCGCGCAATTATCCCGAAAACTACTACCCCTTTAGACAGGACTCTTCCTGGTTATACTTGATCGGCCTGAATATCCCTAGTCTCGCTTGCACTCTGGATATTGAGAGTGGGGAAAGCCGCCTTTATGCTGATGAGCTAGGCCTTGAAGAGATCATCTGGACTGGAGTATTACCTTCTCCATCAGAGCTGGCCTATAGCGCAGGCATAGATAAAGTATTGCCAACTTCGGTTCTTTCCAATACTGTGGGGCGAGCGCTTAAGCAAAGAGAGCCTGTCTTTATTCTTCCGCCTTATCGAGATAGACAAATTGCAAGGTTTTTGGATTTATTTGCTGTCTCTGTATCGAACCTAGAGGAGCTTATCTATCGCCATATCGATCCGCGCATAATTCTGGCTCTTGTAAGTGTGCGTG
>JAAYWE010000253.1 GCA_012516755.1 Treponema sp. | reverse complement strand
TCTCCTGGCCTTAGAGACTCTGAGCCGAAGGCTGACGCCTTCATAATCATATTCCCAGTATCGGGGGCGGAAAACCTATCCTGTACGCTGACTCTTATGGGAGCTCCCAATTTAAAGCCTAGCGCGCTGGCGGCAATCTCGGCCTTTGAACTAGCCTCTATGCAGGCTGACTTTATGAGTTGAGCCTTAAATGCCTCCAAATCCCTACGATCATAGTAGACTGACCGTACAATATTCGCCCCGGCTTCTATTGCCTTGTCGATGATAATTGCCACAGATGACAGATCCGAAATCTCCACCGCAATGCTTGTCTCCGCCTTATAGCCTTCTATGATATGCTCTTTGCCCTTTTCATTGCTATATAAAGGCGATATACGGTAAGAACTGGTCTTCATCTTGGGTTGCTGGATACTTGCTTGAGATATAGCGTCGAAAACCACTGATGCTTGATATCGAAGTTGCTCTTGAGCCTTTGCTGCGCTATCGGCTTGTATTTCAATCCCGATAAGCAAATTGGCCACATCAGGCTCAACATACATCGACGCTTGACCATACACCTGAATGCTGTGGCCTGGTTCCGATTGAGCACCCGCTGCAATGGGTATTAAAGACCATATGACAAGCCCAAAGATGCAAGGAATAAAGGCAAGAAAGTGTTTTTTCTTTTGAAATAAGCCCATAGTCTACTCTCCTTTGCTATTATAAGTTGATCTAGAGGTCTTTGATATAGCTGTTGCTGCTACTATACTGCTACGAACCTTGTGTATAGGAATAAAGCAGACTTTGTACCCTGCTATGCTTATGCAAATGAAAAATATTTTTCGAAAGGTTTTAGAAGCTGATTATACGCAATCCGAAGATTGGCTTCGAAAGCTCGGATATCGTACGAGCTATTCCCATTGTACACATTCTGTACCAGTGCTAAGACAAGCAACATAAAAAGGTAGATATGATTCTGAAGATCCTGGCTGATTTCTTCCGCAGTTAAGCGAGCTCGAACCTTTGATAAAGTAATACCAAAAAGTCTTTGTACACTGGGTTGTTCGCGATATGGCATGATATTCATTATAAATACAAGCGCATATATCTTGGGCTTTTCACGAGAAAACAATAGTAGTTTCTTGCCTATTTCCATAAAGCCACAGAGAGGGCAGAAAGACTCTTTTTCAAGATATGATGAAAGATCATTATAGAATTCTTCGAACACTCTCTCATAGGCAGCTTCGATGGCAGCTTCGATTATTTCATTTCTACTAGAAAAGTAATTATATAGCGTCATGGGAGATACACCAAGTCTCCTGGCAAGCTTTCGTGTAGAGAAACTCTCATATCCATTCTCGCTTAGAAGCTCTATTGCGGCGTCAATAATTTCTTTTTTATCGGCAAAAAGACGTTCTCTTCCCATATTTTTATTTTATTTTGAAGGAAGCAAGATGATAAGTCAATATATAAAAGATTATTTATTGTGTAAGAAATAATTGATAACAAAACAAATGCTTAGGTAATTATCTTTTACATCGATTTTGGGATTTTTTTACAAGAGATGAGTCTTGCCTTTCTCTTTTAACTGCTCGACAATTCTCTTTACATTCTGACTCGATCCGCGCTTTGAAATCAGAAGAGCATCGGGAGTATCGACTACAATCAGATCCTCTACGTCAACAAGGGCGACAATACGTTCAGAGCCCACAACGAGGTTTCTCTTTGACTCAATGGAAATAGTCGACGATCCTTCTAGAGCTTCTAAGCCGCTTCTCTCCCGAATCTTCCAGATAGCGTCCCAGCTTCCAAGGTCGCTCCAGCCCAGCGAACAAGGCACCACCGCAACATTCTGGCTTTTTTCCATGACTGCATAGTCTATGGATTCTGCGGGTATCGAAAGCATCGCTTCCTCAGGAATGGCTATTACATCTTCAGTATTTTGGGAAATAGATTTTCTAGCTGCCTCCCAGGCTTTCTTTGATGCCAAGAGTATCTCTGGCGCCGTATTGCCCAGCTCGTAAAGGTATTTGCCAGCCAGAAATGAAAATATCCCGGAGTTCCAATAATATCTTCCT
>JAAYWE010000032.1 GCA_012516755.1 Treponema sp. | reverse complement strand
TCTGCTTCTCGGCCGATGACAGGCTCAAGTTTTCCAGCCGTCGCAAGTGCCGTTAGCTCAGTGGCAAATCGTTCCAGTGTTCCTGGGCGAAGAGTTCGTTTATCCTTTACACCTTCTTCCGCTCTGTCTTCGGCCTCATCGTCGGCAAGAGAGTCGCTCGTTATATCATCGTCGTTTATGCCATGAGAAAGTACCTCGAGCAGTTGAAGTCTCTTTATACCTAGCTTGCGCATGAGATATCCTGCATAGGTGCGTTCTTCATCATATAGAGAGACCACAAGATCCGAAATCTGAACCTCTTCCTTGCCTGCAGATTGCGACTGCATGACTGCGCGCTCGATAACAGCCTGAAAGCCTGCGCTTTGAATAGGTTCTGCGTTACGAACAATGGGCATTTTTTGCTCAAAGTACGCCTCGATGCTTCTACGCATCTGTTCCAGATCTGCGTCGCAGCTTTCAAATATGGCGCGCACCTTTTCAAACGAGAGACTTGCAAAGAGTATATGTTCCGGCATGAGATATTCATGATTCCGGAGTTTTGCTTCATTGTAGGCGGCATTGAAAATCGCCTGTACCTCGGAACTTACTTTCATGTTTTCTCCATTGCGCAGCGAAGCGGAAAACCCCGCTGTCTGGCCATTGCATGGACTTGTTGTACTTTTGTAATGGCGATGTCATATGGGTAAACCCCCGCCAGACCTCGTCCCTTTCTATGGACCTCCATTGTCAACTTAGTAGCTTCCATCAAATTTTTGTGGAACACCTTCATAAGAATTGATATCACAAACTCGATCGTAGTAAAATCATCATTTATGAGATATATGCGATATTCTTCAGGCTCCCTTGCTTCGATTTCTTCTCGCGTCAGTTCTTGAGTATCCATCGACTGTTCGACTCTAGTTCCCATACATATAAAAAATACTCATAGTAACAGACTTTAACAAGTCACCCCCATCAAATTCGTAGCGAGCCTACACTTGACACAGAGCATCTAAATATGAAGAATAATAAAAAATGCGGTGATGGAGAAGAGTAGTTGGTGAACCTCGAGCATAGAGAGGGATTCCGTATGAAAAAAATACGGGTGGAAGAATCCTGCCGACACCCAGCGAAAACCACTCCAGAGCAGTCTGAGTGAACCTGATTTTCTTTCGGAAGTAATTCAGATCGCAGGCCAGGCGTTATTGGCGAAGAGCGCGGCCCCTGTCGTGGGGAGCCGAAGTAAGGTGGTACCGCGGATTACGGGGAGTATTGTACTCCACGGAATTCGTCCTTATGTGAATGATTTCACGCAAGGACGTATTTCGTGGAGTTTTTTTATCTGCTCAATTATCGAAAGGAGAGCGAATATGGAAACGGAAATCGATAAAATTAGGCATTCTCTTGCTCATGTCATGGCCGAGGCAGTACAGCATCTTTTTCCAGGGGTTAAATTCGGTATAGGCCCTGCAATAGATGATGGATTCTATTATGATTTCTTATTTCCGCGACCGATAAGCAACGATGATTTGCCCGCAATAGAAAAAGAGATGAGGCGCATTATCGCTAAACAAGAGGAATTTGTCCGCACAGAAATGGGCAAGGAAGAGGCGCGGGAGCTTTTTAAGGATCAGCCTTTTAAACTCGAATTGATCGAAGGCTTGGAAGACGGCACGATCTCGATATACAAGCAGGGTGATTTTGTAGATCTCTGCCGGGGACCACATGTGAAATCCACAAGAGAGATAAGGCCAGATGCCTTTAAACTCAAGACTATTGCTGGTGCCTATTGGCGTGGAGACGAATCAAAGCCAATGTTGACGAGGATCTATGCCTACGCCTTTGAATCGAAGGCCAAACTAGAGGAATATCTCCACATGCTGGAGGAGGCGGAGCGACGAGATCATCGCAAATTAGGCAAAGAGCTCGACCTCTTCTCTACCCATGAGGAAGCCGGTCCCGGTCTCATATACTGGCACCCTAAAGGGGGTCGTATTCGTGTCGAACTGGAAAACTGGTGGCGAGATGAACATTATAAGAACGGATATGAGATTCTCTTTACGCCTCATATCGGCAAAAGCTGGCTCTGGGAGACCAGCGGTCACCTGGGCTTCTACAAAGCGAACATGTATGCCCCAATGAAGATAGATGAAGACGAGTACTTCATTAAGCCAATGAATTGTCCATTCCATATTATGATATATAAAACATCCAGTCATTCTTACCGCGATCTTCCACTTCGCTGGGCTGAACTTGGTACTGTCTATCGCTATGAGCGTTCAGGGGTCCTTCATGGGCTTATGAGGGTTCGTGGATTTACACAGGATGATGCTCACATCATCTGCACTCCGGATCAAATCGAGGATGAAATATTAGAGGTACTTAGATTTAGCCTTTCAATATGGAAAACACTGGGTTTTAAGGAAATAAAGGCTTATCTTGCAACCCGCCCCTCGGATTCAGTGGGGGAGCCGGAGCGCTGGGATCAGGCTCTTTTGTCCCTCAAGAAGGCAATCGATAAAGAAGGATTGCTCTATGAGGTCGATGAAGGCGGAGGCGCATTCTATGGACCAAAAATAGATCTAAAAGTAAAGGATGCAATAGGTCGAGAATGGCAGATGACTACGATTCAGTTTGATTTCAATGAACCCGAACGTTTTGATATGGTTTTTATCGACAAGGATGGCAAGCAAAAGCGTCCTTATATGGTACACCGCGCCCTATTAGGTTCTCTTGAACGTTTTTTTGGGGTTTTCATCGAGCATTATGCCGGAGCCTTCCCCGTATGGCTCATGCCGGATCAGGTAGCGATAATACCGGTAGCGCCTGGTTTCGAAGGATACGCCAAAACAGTAGCCAGGTTTTTGCAAGAGAAGGGAATTAGAGCCAAGGCATTGATCTCGGAAGAACGAATGAATGCTAAGATTCGAGATGCCCAGAATCAGAGGATTCCCTATATGGCTATAGTTGGCCAGCGCGAGCAAGAGAGTGGCACGGTATCGATCCGACTGAGAACAGGAGATCAAGAGAGCGGGATTCCTCTCGAGGTATTCGCTGCACGCGTTTTGGAAAAAATCCAAACCAAATCGCTAGATTTATAATTTTTGTTCTACTTGCCCTGCTATTTTTCTGGTACAATAAGAGGTCAAGGAGCTGACAATGGCGGACTTACGGACATACCTGATGGGGCTTCAGCTACAAAATCCCATAATCATTGGTGCAAGCGGACTTACCAGTATGCCTGATGGTGTAGAGAAGGCAGCGCATTCTGGCGTTGGGGCAATTGTGCTCAAATCGCTCTTTGAGGAACAAATACTTGCTGTGCTTGGACAAGAAATGGCAGGGCTCGATCTAAATAGTCATCCAGATGCAGAGGCTTTCATTTCTCGTACGGCTTGGGAAGATAGCACAGATAAATATCTTAAACTTATAAGCGAATCAAAGAGAAAAGTGGACACAGTCCCAATAATTGCAAGCATCAATTGTGTTGGCCAAGGCAGATGGGCAGATTTTGCTGGACGCATAGAAGAAGCCGGTGCAGATGCGCTAGAGCTGAATATAGCCTATGTGCCATTTTCTCCACAGATCTCAGGACAAGAAATCGAGAAAAGGGTGCTCTCCACAGTTAAGGAAGCACGATCTGTCACAAAGCTCCCAATTATGGTAAAGCTCGGTAACCATTATTCAAGCTTACCGTATCTAGTCCATGGGCTTTCTAAAGAGGGCGCAAATGCAGCCGTTATTTTTAACCGGTTTTTTAGGTTTGACTTCAATTTGAGTACAATGAGACTCTCCGGAGCACAACCGCTTAGTTCCGAAACCGAATACCATGAGAGTCTGCGATGGACTTCGATCCTATACAAGCGGGTCGGTCTTGAGATCGTTTCATCCACCGGGATTCACAGTGCAGATGCAGCCATTAAATGCTTGCTTGCTGGAGCAAGTGCAGTCGAAGTATGTTCTGTTATCTATAAACAAGGCTGGGGAATCATTGGGACTATGCTCAAAGACATGAATATCCTTATGGATTCCCTTGGCTATTCATGCATGGATAGCCTTCAGGGGAAACTCGCCACTATCAATGCCGATAGACCGGAGGAGTACCATCGTCTTCAATACATCAAGGCCTTGACAGATATATACTGATAGATATGTCAGTCCGGGTGATTGCGCAATAGGTTGTGCTTTCTCTTTTTATTGCACCACCTCAAAGCGCATGATAGTATAAGACCATATCCAGCCGACCAATTGTTCGGCGACAATTGACAATAGACGAAAGACCTAAATTGTTCTAAAGGGGTCAAATAGCAAAAGGAAGGAAACTATGAAGCTCAATCTCAGTCTAGACAATCTATCGGAAGCTTTTCCGGAGGATTTGACACCGGATCAGCGAGCTCGTGCACAAACGATTTTTCTGAAAACGCTTTCAGATAAGACTCATCGTTTTTACGGGGGAAAGATCCAGGTCGTGCCCAAGGCAGGTCTCTATGGATTCAACTGGTTCAATGTATGGTATACGCCAGGCGTTTCAAAGATATCGACAACGATTCGAGATGATAATGATCAATCCTTTGCGCTCTCCAACCGAGGGAATCTTGTGGCCGTTGTGTCTGACTCTACACGTGTATTGGGTGATGGCGATTGTACGCCTCCGGGAGGCCTGGGAGTAATGGAAGGAAAGGCTTTTCTGATGAAGTATTTGGGTGGTGTAGACGCAATTGCGCTTTGCATCAATTCCAGAGACGGCGATGGAAAACCCAATCCCGATAAGATCATCGATTTTGTTAAAATGCTGGAACCCTCGGTAGGAGCCGTAAACCTTGAGGATATCAGCCAGCCAAATTGCTTCAAAGTGCTGGATGAACTGAGGGAAGCCTGCGAAATTCCCGTATGGCACGATGACGCGCAGGGCACCGCTTGTGTGACTCTTGCCGGTCTTCTAAATGCACTTGAGCTTGCCGGCAAGAAGCTAAATGAAGCCAAAATTGTATTGCTGGGTGCGGGTGCTTCTAATACGACAATTGCCAGATTAATCCTTGCCGACGGCGGTAGGGGAGAGAACATGGTGATTTTCGATAGCAAGGGGGGCTTACATAGGAATCGAAGAGATATCGAGGCCGACAAGAGATACTATCGAAAATGGGAGCTCTGCCTTCAGACTAATCCCCGATGCATCGAAACGGAGGAAGAAGCCCTAAAGGGTGCCGACGTGCTTATTGCGCTGTCGACGCCGGGACCAGATACTGTCAAACGCGAATGGATTCGGTCAATGGCTCCAAAATCCATTGTCTTTGCCTGTGCCAATCCGGTGCCTGAGATCTGGCCTTATGCAGCCAAGGAAGAGGGCGCTTACATTGTTGCCACAGGTCGAGGCGATTTTCCAAATCAGGTCAATAATTCCATCTGCTTTCCCGGTCTCTTGAAAGGAGCTTTGCTTGTTCGCTCCAGAAAGATAACCGACCATATGGCGATTCGATGCGCCCACTCTATTGCCGATTTTGCAAAATCGCGCGGCATAAGTTCCGACAACATAATTGCCACAATGGAGGAGACCGAAGTCTTTGCGCGCGAGGCAGCCGATGTGGCTATGGCAGCAGTAGAAGAGGGTGTGGCCAGACTTCCCGATACCTGGGATAATATCTACTCCAAGGCCAAGGCCGATATCTTAGCTGCGCGCTCTTTGACGCAAGATCTGATGAAAGAGGGTCATATTGCGCCTATACCAGAGGAGATGCTGCAGGAAGCCTTCGATTTTGCATTGTCCGAGGTAAGAAAGAAACCATAGGTTACTTCTTTCAAAGAGACCGCAATCGGAGGCTAATTGAGAGCGGTGGCACCCTAATACTTGAATACGCTCGATCCAATAAATTCACGCAGAATTGAATCGCTGGGCACATACTGAGGCGAGATAGGCGAAATCCGCGAGATGAACGCCTGAATCCGGCGGGCATCCGTATATTCGACGTGATGGGGCTTTACTGTTCGCAGAAGCGGCTCGACAAATACCTTGAGCACTCCGAGCTCATAGTCGAGCGCGGAATTGAATGCAATATCTGCATCACCCTGGAAGGGGAAGATATATAGTCTTTCTCCCCTCTGGACCGAAGACCACATAGCCAGCGTTTGGCGAGCATCATGGCCGCGAAAATTGTAATCTCTTACCATACGCCGCAAGAGACGATAGTCTGTCGTTCGCACGCGGTTGTGATCGTCCACATTTAGTTGTGTCAGTGCTGAGACATAGATTTTGAGCTTATTATCCGCGGATATCTGTGGTGTAAGGCGCTCATTTAGACCATGAATACCTTCCAGAATCAGTATTTCATTCTCTTTGATGCTGATGAAAGTGCCGGAAGGCTTTCTTATGCCGCTTTTGAAATCAAATACCGGAAGTTCGATCTCTTTACCCTCGAATAGGTCCAAGAGCTGTCGATTGAGAAATTCTATATCGAGAGCCTCCAGGCATTCGAAATCCGGCTTGCCATCCTTGTCGAGGGGTGTTTGACTTCGATCAACAAAATAGTTGTCGAGCTCGATATGGATAGGCTTGAAACCAAGAGCCCTCAGCTGCACCGATAGTTTTTTTGCGGTTGTGGTTTTGCCCGAACTCGAAGGCCCCGCAATCAGAATGACCCTTGTCTTGTCTGATTTTTCGGCGATAATGTCTGCAATTGAGGCGAGTTTTTTATTTTGGAGAGCTTCGGCCATCAGAACAAAATCCTGAATCTCCCCCAATTGATTTATCTTATTTAGAGCACCGATAGATCCGGCATTTAGCACTTTGGCTTTCTGTTCATATTCTTCAGCTATATCATAAAGCACAGGTATGTCTACGAAAGGGTCCATTTCGTAAGGCTTTTTTGTATGAGGAAAACGGAGCAATATCCCGCGACGATACGGAATCAGTTCCCATACACTGAGAAGTCCGGTCCGCGGCACAAGAGGTGAAATATGCAAGTCCCTATAATCCTGGCATTCATTAAGCATGATGAAGGGATCATTCATATATTCCATCAAAGCAAAAGTCTCTGCTTGATTTGAATGCTTAAAATATTCAAAGACGACATTCCAGGATTGCAGGACAATCCGGATGGGCAGATTTTGGGCCACTATTTCGCGCATATACAAGCACAGGGACTCAAGAAGGCTTGGTGAGACGGGTTCCTCATCATCGAAGTAGTGATAATATCCATTCCCTATTGCCATGCTCACAATGAGTCGCCTCTTTGGTGCGATATTTTTTGCAGCCATAGCTAGGAGAAAACACAAGGAATGGCGATATACCTCGGCGCCCATAGGAGAATCGGGATATATTGGAGCAATTCTGCAGTCTGCATCGATCGGTGCGGAGAGAGAAGTGAGTTCGTTGTTGACAAGAGCGGCTAGAGGAGGAAAAGGATGTTCACAAGTTCCCCATTCTCGTTCCATCCCAGCCTGTGCAAAGATTTCCTCTGCACTCGATCCCACTGGAACGGAAATCTCTTTGTAACCATCGATAGTCAAAGTCATAGTGTTCATTTCTAGTCTATTATAGGTTATTACGAGTACTTTGACGAGCTTATTGTTTTTGTGTAGAATTCACCTCATGTCTAAAGTGACAATCAAGGATATAGCTCAACGTGCGGGAGTATCGAAGACCACTGTTTCTTTTGCGCTAAACCACCCTGATCGGTTATCAAAAGAGACTTATAAAAGAATAATGGCGATAATCGATGAACTCGGTTATGTTCCCAACCCCTTTGCGCGCAGCCTGACGACAAAGCGACTCGGTGCAATTGGTCTTCTCCTGCCTCAAAAGATTGGAGATATTTTTGCAAATCCGCACATGACTCAAGTTATCAGCGGTATAGGCGAGGAATGCGAGCGAAGGGAATTCTCTCTCGCCATTCTGCCTCTGATCAGGGGTAGAATAATCGAAGCGGCAAGAAAATCTTACGTCGATGGGCTCATCACTATTGGCGTCGGGCCAGGTCATGAGGTCGTAAGCCTGCTTAAGCAGAACCACATTCCCTTTGTGACCATCGATGGCGAAGAATCAGCTTCAATAATAAACATTGGAATCGATCAGAAGAATGCTGCAGCAGATTTGATGCGGCATGTGCTCAAGAGAGGCCATCAGCGACTCGCAATACTGGCACTGGAACCCGATACGAAGCCGAGCGGATCCGAGATTTCTTCGATTGTTGTTCAGAGACGCCTTGAAGGATTTCAAGCGGTATTAAAAGATGCTGGATTGTCGATTACGGATACTCGGGTATTTCTCCAAAACTGTAAAGGCTCGATACAGAGCGGCTATGAAAGCGCTTACCATATACTTTCGCTTGATCAGAGGCCAACTGCGATTGTTGCAATGTCGGATATTACCGCGATAGGAGCTATGATTGCTGCAAGAGAACTAGGTCTGGAGATACCGGAAGATGTTGCTGTAGCGGGATTTGATGATATTCCGGAGAGTGTGCTGGTTTCTCCTCGTCTGACCACTATCCACCAGCCTGACCGAGATAAGGGAGCCGAGGCCGCACGCATGGTAATAAATATGCTAAATGGATCTTCTGGCCAACACATAAAATTGCCATATCAGCTTATTGTGCGTGAATCGGCATGATATATAAATAATATTGGATTGCTTTAGAAAAGGGAGAAATAATGGCAAAGACAATTCCAGAGCGTTCAAATGTTCCTGCAGAGCATAGATGGAATCTGGCAAGTCTCTTCTCTGACGATTCCGAATGGGAAAGAGAACTTGTGACCTTCAATGCAATGATTCTTGATGCGGAAAAGAGCAGGCTCTCTCTTGGTGCGAATAGGAAAGCCTTTCTCGAAATACTCAAGGCCTTTGAAGAATATCTAATTCTAGAGGAAAGGCTTGGATATTATGCAGACCTCAGAGTAACCGAAGATGAAGGAAATAGCATAGCTAGAGGCATGCTTGAGCGCTATGTAAATCTATCTACCCAGGGTCAAGCCGCCTGGTCTTGGCTCAGTCCTGCCATCCAGATGCTAGATGACGATTTTTTCGACAGCTGTCTTAAGGACTCTGCTTTTGAGAATTATAGGGTTTTTCTTTCGAAATTGCGTCGCTTCAAACCGCATGTGCTGAGTGAAGCTGAGGAGCGACTTTTGGCTCTTCAGAGCGAGGCAGCCCAGACTCCAAAGGATGCCTTCAGCGTTCTGACCAACGTTGACTTTGATTTTGGCACAATCGAGATACCGGAAGGTCCAAAGCCGCTTACACAATCCACTTTTGCATACTTTATGCGTTTGCCAGACAGATCAGTAAGAAGAAAGGCCTATCTACAATTCTATGCCTCCTTTGAAGCGCATCGGCATACGCTTGCAGCGTTGTATGCCGGATCTGTAAAATTGGATAAATATAGAGCTAAAGTGAGAAAATATCCAAGCGCTAGGGCTATGGCACTCTTCCCAGATAATGTTCCAGAGGCTGTTTATGATAACCTGGTCTCTACCGTAAATAAGAACATACCTGCTTTGCATCACTATTACAAACTAAGAAAGGAACTACTCGGTTTGGATTCTCTAAGGCACTATGATGTCTATAATCCTCTTGTCCAGGAAATCAAAATCGAGCGAAGCTATGAACAGGCGGTGAACATAGTAATCGAAGCACTTAGGCCTTTGGGGGAGGAGTATGTGAGTACCCTGCGAAGAGGGCTATTGGGAGGCTGGGTGGATCGCTATGAGAATAAAGGCAAGCGTTCAGGGGCTTTTTCCGCGGGTAGTTTTCTAGGAGATCCTTACATCCTTATGAACTATAAAGAAGATGTACTCGATGATCTATTTACAATCGCCCATGAGGGTGGCCATTCGATGCATTCCTGGTATTCCGCTCGCAATAATCCTTTCATGTGTTATGGATATACGATTTTTGAAGCCGAGGTTGCCAGTACTTTCAATGAGCAATTGGTTTTCTCGTATCTCTATGAGAACAGTAAAGATGATGCAGAAAAGGCTTATCTGCTTGCAAATCGAATCGACAATACCCTGGGAACACTTTTTCGACAGACTATGTTTGCTGAATTTGAACAGAGAGTTCATGAGATTGCGGAGTCGGGAGAAGCAATTACGGTCGATGTGCTTAGAAAAGAGTATCGAAACCTGCTCGAGAGATATTTCGGGCCAGAAATGATCTTAGAAAATATCTCCGATCTTGAAGGACTTCGCATACCTCATTTCTATAATGCATTCTATGTTTACAAGTATGCAACAGGCTTGTCGGCGGGTATTGCTCTCTCCGAGAGAGTTTTGAAAGGCGGAAAAAAGGAGCGCGAAGATTATCTCGATTTTTTGAAATCCGGAGGTAGTCGATTTCCGATAGAATCCTTAAGGCTTGCCGGTGTCGACATGTCGACTCCTGAGCCAGTAGAAGCCGCTTGCAGGCGTTTTGCCGAAGATGTGGAGGCTCTCTCGGCTATATTGAAGGCAAGATGATAGGAGAAACCCTGTAATAGGGGACTCTACATATATCCCAAACGAGAGAGCAAGATTGAGACCGCAGCAAAGGCAGCGGTCTCAGTTTTCAATATCCGATCTCCGAGAGAGCAAGGGATATAGCCGGCATTGAGAAAAATATCTATCTCGTGCTTTGTCCATCCGCGCTCTGTTCCTATGGCCAGTATAACCGGCAATTCCGAAAGAATTATCTCGCTAAGAAGTTTAGCATATGGGTCAGGGTGGCAGAGCAACTTAGTACATTTGTTAATTTTCGCTTCCCCGGCTGATTCGGGATTTATCGTATTGGTGTGATCCATGCTCTCAAAGCGCTCTGCCTTAATCAGGGCTCTATCCAGGCTCCAGGCGAGCCCAATTTCAGGTAGCCTTGGATTTCCTGATTGTTCCGCTCCTTCTCGCGCGTATGCCAAATATTCCTTTTGTTGGTAGAAGTGCGATTGAGTGTATGATTTTTCTCCCAGTTCGGTCGGCAAGAATACAATGCTCTCGACACCTAGAATGGCTAGCTCTTTTACTATACGGGCAGCCTGAATTGGTCTTACTGTTCCTATGAGTATACGAAGAGGCCTTAGCGGAGGAGCGGTTCCTTCGGCCACAAAACGAAGCTCTATCTCTGTATTGCCGATAGATTCTAAGATTGCCCAGCCAACCAATCCATTAAGACTGCCAGCGCGCATTCTGCCACCGACCTCTTTTTTAAGGACTTCGATAATATGTTGAGTTCTGCGGTCTTTTAAAGAGAGAAACTGAGTTTCGGAAGATGAATCCAGTATTAAGATATTCATTCGAAGGAGACGATATCGCGCTCGTAGTCGACACCGGGAACATCGAAGCCATGTGCCCTTAGAAAATCGCTTCTGAAGCCTTTGACATCGGCCAGTTCATGGAGGTTCGATTCATCGATTCTAGCCAGGCGAGAACTGATTTCATTTTGAACCGAAGGACCCATCTCGAGATCATCGATACGAATTCTGCCTTCTTCATCCGTAGGGATGCCTGTCCCTCTCTTTTGGTATAGTCTTTCAGAGAAAAGGCGCATCATCTGGTCAAGGCAGTCTTCATGTATATTGCGCTCCTTCATTACCTTGAAAAGGGTTGAGATATATAGCGGAATGATCGGAATCACGGCGCTTGCTCTCGTTACGACTGCCTTATTTATGGAAACAAAGGATCGAAGCCCGTTATCCTTGCCATAGTTCTTTTCTAGCAGTTTTGCAGTTTCTTCGAGATGGAGTTTGGCTTGACCGATTGTACCATCGCGATATATGGGCCAAGAAAAAGGAGGGCCTATGTAGGAATATGCTAGGGTCAAGGCTTCCGGCGCGAGCAAATCCTTTTTCTTGAGAGCATCGATCCATAGCTGCCAATCTTCACCGCCCATGACCTTTATGGTTTGAGTGATCTCTTCTTCTGTCGCAGGCTGAACCGACGCTTCCGAGAATTTTTCGGTAAATATATCTATTGTGCGGCCAGCGTATTGTCTTCCTATTGGTTTTATTACCGAACGGTAAAGCACCCCTGTATCAGGATCGACCCGTACGGAGCTTGCTAGCGAGTATATTACCAAATCGTATTTGAATTTATTCTCCAGCGCAATTTCGATGGCCTTCTGTTTGGCCGTGTGAGAAAAGGCGTCTATTTGCGAGAAAGATGCTGCGAAAAGACCCTTTTCTTGAGCCAGTCTATCGAATTCCTTATTTGCATACCATCCCGGAGTTGCAGGTTTGGTAGCAGAAGGTTCTTTCTCGTAAGAAAAACCGACCGTCTCAGCTCCATATCCGAAAGCGGCGACGAGTCTCGATGCAAGTCCATATCCTGTAGAACAGCCAATTATCAAGGCATGATTTGGTTTTGCGCTTGAGTCATTGATGCTACTTTTAGAGAGCCTTTCACGAAAATTCATTACGCGCGCTGCCTGCAGACGCACTTCCTTACGGCAACCCTCGGGATGGGCATTGAGGCAGATATTGTTTCGGATCATTGGCTTTATTATCATTCCGGTACTCCTGAAGCTATGCTTATCCATTCGGCTTCCACAGCTACCTTATCGCCTACCTTACCTATGCCTTTTTGATGAAGATAGACAGAGGAGGCACGAACATTCTTTATTTTGATGATCAGAGTATCACCGGGGCGCACGGGCTGTCTGAAACGCGCTTCTTTTATCTTTGCAAACATAAAGAGGCTCTTGGGATAGATGCCCATCATTTTTACACCTACTCCGCCCGCTTGGGCCATACTCTCTATCAACAAGACTCCGGGCACAATAGGAAAGGAAGGAAAATGCCCTTTAAAAAACCAATCATCGTCTCGGAATGTATGTTGAGCCAGTATAGTATCGCCTTTGATATGAACATCATCGACAAACAGAAATGGAGGTCTATGAGGAAGATAAGATTCAACATTCATCACCGTTCAATCTCTCCTTATCTGGTCTGCAAACTGATTCCTTTGCTAAACTAAGCAATCTTAGCCATCTGATTTGAATCCTGCAACAGGTTTTATGCTCCAACTGCCTTGAATATGATAATTCCATTGTGTCCGCCAAAGCCAAGGCTAGCCGACATCGCGGTTTTAATCTTGCGATGCTGAGCGGTATTTGGAATATAGTCCAGGTCGCAGCCCTGCTCTATGTCTGGATTATCTAAGTGAATCGTAGGAGGAAGCATGCCTGTTTCTAGCGCTTTTATACATGCAATAGCTTCGATCGCTCCAGCAGCCGCGATACAATGCCCCGTCATGCTCTTTGTCGAGCTGATCTTCAGCGATTGTACAGAGGAACCAAAGGCTTTCTTTAGCATTCTGGTTTCCATAGGGTCATTGAGGTCGGTGCCTGTGCCATGTGCGTTGTAGTATTCGATATCTGCTGATTGCAAATCAGCATCTCTTAGGGCATGTTCTATGGCTTTTACTCCAAAAACACCTTCCGGCTGAGGAGCAGTTAGATGATAAGCATCGCAACTAGCGCCATAACCCGCAAAGATTGCTCGGATTTTCGCGTTTCGGGCCTTGGCGTAATCGAGTCTCTCGAGAATTAAAATACCTGCTCCTTCTCCTATGACAAAACCATCCCTATCGCGGTCGAAAGGCCTGGATGCTACCTCCGGTCGCTCGTTATAGGAAGTCGACAGCGCCTTTAGCCTGCAAAAGGAGCCAACCGCAAATTCAGTGATGGCTGCTTCTGTTCCTCCTGCAATTACGATATCGGCCCGTCCGGCACGAATGAGATCCAGTGCCTCGCCAAGCGCATCGGTGCCTGAGGAACAAGCCGTAACCTGTGTCAAAACAGGACCATGAACACCAAAATGCATGGCTATATTTGCGGCAGCTTCATTCGCAATCATTTGGGGAATGGTCATTGGAGGTATCCGATCCGGCCCATCTTGCAGCATTTTGGCATGAGATCCCGTAAATACTTCTAGGCCTCCTATCCCATTGCCCAAGATGACCGCAATGCGATTGGGGTCGATATCGGATTTATTCTCCAAAGCCTCATTCTGGACAAAGTCAGGCAGCCCGGCATCGAGCCAAGCCTGAGCCGCAGCGGCGACCGCATACTGAGAAAAAAGCGCCATTTTCCGTGCTTCTTTTCGATCGATCCATACGGATGGATCAAAATTCTTTACTTCAGCGGCTATCCTGCTTTCCAGCCTCGATGCATCGAAGTGTGTGATAGGACCAATGCCGGTTGCTCCGTTGACACAGTTTTTCCAAAACTCGTCAATCGAATTCCCTATAGGGCTTATGATTCCAAGACCCGTCACTGCTACTTCATTTTGCATTCTTGCCTTCTCCTTGCATTGCCATATTGCTGCAAAAGTCTTCATATACAAGTAAAGATTTGCCAATATTATGCGATATCATAGCCATATTCCGCAAGACAAGAGCCTCACCATCGAATAACCGCCGCTCCATAAGTGAGCCCTGCACCAAAGCCAACAAGCATTATGAGATCATTTTTTTTCAAGAGTCCCTTTTCGCACATTTCTGCGAGAGCGATAGGTATGCTTGCCGCAGAGGTGTTAGCATATTCTTCGATATTAATATAGAATTTATCCAAAGGAATCGATAAGCGTTTGGCAGCGGCTTGAACGATGCGCGCGTTTGCCTGATGTGGAACAATCCATGTAAAATCTTCGATTTTATAAGCGGTTTTATGAAGAAGCCTTTGGATTAGGACAGTTATCGATTTGACCGCAAAATCATAGACCTTTTTCCCGTCCATATAGATGAATGGTATGATGGGTTCCTGGCGCTCAAAGGCCTTAGTTCTTTCGGGCTGAACAAGAAATAGATCTTTTGTTCCACTTCCTTCGGCCCCGAGAATAAAAGAAAGGCATCCGCGGGAGGATTCATCGATCCGCGAGAGTATCGCAGCACCAGCCCCATCGCCAAACAAGACTGCTGTCGAGCGATCTTCCCAGTTGACAAATCGACTCAAGCCTTCGGCACCTATAACGAGAGCATTTCTACCATGCGATGCTTCGAGCATGCTTGATGCTATGTTGAGCGCATAGATGAAACCTGTACAACCGGCGGCTACATCGAATGAAGCGACCCCATAAGCACCGATCTTATCCTGAACGATACAGGCCGTAGCAGGAAAGCCAAGATAATCGGGTGTTGCTGTTGCAAGAATGATATAATCCAACTCCTGCACGCTAATATTTGCCTTATCTAAAGCACTCTTCGCGGCTTCCGTGGCCATATCGCTTGTTTGAAGCCCATCAGGCGCAATATGCCGAGAACCGATACCGGTATGAGAGCGTATCCACTCGTCCGTCGTATCCATGCGCATTGCAAGCTCTTCGTTAGTGATGCGAAGGGACGGTATATAGGCTGAAATTGATCTGACAACAATGGACATACAGCGACATCTCCTTATTCAACTACGACAGATGCCCTTAATCAATCACAATGGGATTATATTGTCAATATGACAATAAGAGTAAAAATGTCAATATATTTTATTATATGCCAATTTTCAGGATTGGTTAGAGTATATTTTGAGTCGCTTAATCAAGGAGCCCGGAAGAGAACTGGGTAGAATAGAAACGGAGCCATGAAAAGATCTAGAAAAGAAATAATGATGAGAGCTGGACATAG
>JAAYWE010000252.1 GCA_012516755.1 Treponema sp. | reverse complement strand
ACTGCAAGCCATTTTGGCGTAAGGTGGTTATTGATATCTGCAAGGAACCGATTTCGACCATAGCCAGCATAATCTAGCGAATAGTGCGAAATGACATTACTAAAGTCCTCTTTCCATACATGGATAATGGTAGAACAGGGCAGATTTTCAAATGCGACAATCTCAAAAGGCGCAAGTTGGCGCCAGCGATCGTCCCATGTTCGACCGAGTGTTCTTGCCTTTTTGTGATCATAACACCGGTGCGGGGTCGATGGATATTGCACATGAAGCTCGAAGCACACAAGATCCGCGCTGAGCATAGTAGCAGTCCTGCTCCATTCGATCGCCACTCGCATGGGCCTTAGAGGGATGATTCCATGCAATTCATATCGCTCAGCACCGGATATAACGTCAATTTTGCGCGAACCGAGAATTTTATGATTATATTCAACCCAGGGCTCGTTGATATGAACTGTATATGGTCCGCTGGCTAGCCGGATTCTGCCCTTTGAGCTGACCGAAAGCGTGAGATGAGGACTGTGAGGAGAAGAATCTTGTATGCGAACCCTGCTTTCTGGATGCGCTGCTTGAGGCAACTCCGGACCCCGGAGTTCTTGAGGTTCTTTAATACAGGGTAGATTAGATATCGCGTTGACCACACCATATTTATGCTCTACTGCCGCATAGAATGCCTTAGCGAGCTCGAGGGATCGATTCGCTGTTTCTCGAGCTATCTCAAGCCTTGTCACATTCATTACAGGAACAGCAAGCCCAAAATGGGTTGTAGACAGCGCCCGAAGTCGCTCTTTTATCGCTTCATGCGCAAGCCTGGCCAAGGATGGATCGAGCTCCGAGAGTTCATCGAGCCAATATGTTTCGGTTTTTGGGCTAGTTGCAGAACGCAATACAGATTCACCGTTTCGAACCGCCACAAAGCTTTTTGCAGATTGCCATTGCGATCTCGCTTCGGCAATAATCGACCAAATTTCATAATTCTCATATTTTTCAGACCAGGATGAATAACCATCAAAGGCACCATCAGCCATATCCTGGCCTATAACAATCTCTCCCCTATCAGGATGGGTCTTGATGTATTCCCATGGTCGTTCAAAACCAACAAATGGCAAGCGCGCGATGCTCGCGATAAGCGAATAAAGCCCTCCAAATGATGGCACAAAGCGACGAGAAAAACCTGGCAAAAAGCCTGCCCAAAAGCTATCGTCTGCATCAATATCGAGCACCACTAGCATATCGACAGGCTGTGCTATGCCTCCAGAATCTCCTTCAATGCCCATCTCGATATCTCTCTCAGGATCGCCCTCAGCATCTAGGCCGTGCGCACAACGAAAAGTTCCATGCAACTGCTCAGCTCGAATTGCTTTGAGCATGCGGGCGGCGCTGAAATAATACTCAGCCAAATCGCCCTGATTGATCGCAGGAATAAGCCTTATCGATGCTCCTGTTGTAGGGTTTTTGAGCGTGAGTGGATTGTACCGCTTTCTTGCCTCCAATTCAGAAATAAACGAACCTATCGCATTGAAAGGAATTGCGCTGTAATATAAAGATACAGCTTCGATCCCCACACTACGATAGATATCGATGTGTGATCCAGTGAACATACATTCCTGCGGCCGTGCAATCGGCACATATGAACCAAAGGTCTGAAGCACTCCTGAACCATCGGGCGCATTAATTGCCCATGAAAGAGCGTACCTTAGCTCCTCAGGTGTGTGAGCGGTAAGAAGCCCATTGTTCCAGGACATAAGTTCGATTTCGTCGACCCCTGTAATAACCCTCATCTTAATCCGCTCTATTATGTCTGGAGCAAAACTCGGCAGAATATGTCCCAAGGTGAACGCGTTATCGAAATCCCATGCGCACTTGACCTCGATTCCATTTTTTGAAAGATCATCGAGGCTATCAAGAATGTAGCGAATAACGCGAATGTCCTTGCCAAACCCGCGCTCATCAGGCGTATCTCCCCGATAAGAATGATAGAAATTCACGTGAAACCGAGGACAAAAAAAGATTTTTGT
>JAAYWE010000001.1 GCA_012516755.1 Treponema sp. | reverse complement strand
TGCCATCCTCGCTTAGCCTTCTGCATTTCTATCAATTCAAGGTGTTCGGGGTTGAGCTCTGGAATAAGGAGAGGAATGTCTTCTTCCATTCTGAAGGCGCTTGCATTCGAGAACACGTAGGCACCAGCCTCTGCAAACAATGGCTCGATCTCGTGTGCGGGACCTGCATCGAGGGCTGAAAACACAATAGGAGAGAAGGCAGACTCGGGAGAACAAGGAACGACTCTTGCCTCCGCATGCCCTGCATATGAAATCCCTGGAAGATGCCATCGACAGGCTTCTGCATATCTCTTACCTGCCGATCGATCGCTTGCGGCCAAAAACTGTGGATAGAACCATGGATGATTGGCAATTCTGCGTAGAAAACGCTGCCCCACTACACCTGTTGCACCAAGTATTGTGACTGGAATCTTTCTAGAAGGAGAAAATTGCGGTTGAGATTGATTCTTATTCATGGTACCTCCATACCTTCCGGTGGAGGCCCGCCTGTGCCCTTCAAAGAAATACTATTCCTGAAAGAAGCTCCAGAGATGCCTTCAAGCTAAGCAGCTATACCTGAGCTCCTTTCGTTAAGAAAGGCAAACGTCAGGCGCTCCGCGGAATGATCTATTTCCGCGACAGCCGTTGGGTATTAGCCCAGACGTCCAAGAACAGCCTTGAGAGAAAGGCTTTGTCCCTTCGGCGATCCTCCCCTTTCTGGTGCGTTCACAGGCTCTCTCTGCCTCTCGTCCATACTCATGGGGATCGCTCCTCCATCGGTGAAATGACCCTACCATAGAGTCTTAGGTTGCTACAAGGGGGTAGATTGGCTCTTTTCGAAAGAAGTCTAAGCTTAGATTCAACCCCCATCTTGCATTAAAGGCTCAAACTCGCTATTCCTATCTGCAAACGAGCTCTTATGATACAGTCATGTTATTCTTCTTTTTCTGAGCTAGAAGTCGCTGCCTCAGATGCTCTTCTTGAGCTCTCTAGGATGTTACTCAGGATTGGAGAGCCAGAGGAAGTCTTGGGCTATTTTCTCAATTCCATTCTGCCTCTATTCCATGGACGGGCTTATGCTGCCTGCTATCGGGCGGATTCCGGAGATGTTCTACGATATTTCCAAGTTGGTCCCAATGAAGATTCCTGGTTTGATGAAAATGTTAGGATCGGCGAGGAAGTCTGCCTTGGTTCTGTGCCCTGTGGTCTAGCCCTCGAATCCGATAAATTCGTTCAGAAAAAATTGAATAGAAGTTTGATTCTTGAGGGTCCCATAAAGCAAAGAGATAATACTATATTCGCGATAAGTATTTTGCTTTCCGGGGATTGCGCTTCCGAGATAGTATCGCTTGCTAGCGAGACCATAAAGAGGGCGGCAGGAATAATTGAAGAATTTCTTGGAATGCGATCCAGGCTTGCGGAAAAAATCGATAGAGATAATGGCCGGCTCATTGGTGTTATCGATTCCGATCTAAGCGAATCTCCGGTGTCTTGGTATGGGATAGTTGGCAACTCTGATGTGATGCGAGAAATGTTTTCGATGATCGATCAGGTCGCGGACACTGAAGCAACGGTTCTCCTTCTCGGAGAGAGCGGCACCGGTAAGGAATTGATCGCACAGGCCATTCATCAGAGAAGCTCTCGCGCCTCAAAGCCTTTCGTTGCGGTGAACTGTGCGGCTCTTCCCGAATCTGTAATCGAGAGTGAGCTTTTTGGGCACGAAAAAGGAGCTTATACGGGCGCGTTCGAGCAGCGGAAAGGTCGATTTGAGCAGGCAAACAAGGGAACGCTTTTTTTGGACGAAATTGGCGAACTCTCGACGGCTCTGCAGATCAAGCTTCTGCGCTTTTTGCAGGACCACCGCTTTGAGCGTGTTGGCGGGAATGAAAATATCGAAGCAGATGTGCGGGTAATTGCAGCCACAAATCGCAATCTTCAGCAAGCCGTAGACGAGGGTTCTTTTAGAGCCGATCTATACTATAGGCTAAATGTATTTCCCATAAATGTTCCTCCTTTGCGCGAAAGAGGAGCGGACATTCTTTTACTAGCAGATCATTTCGTTTCCCAGTTCAACCAAGAAAACAGCAAAAAGATTCAGCGCATTTCTACGCCTGCATTGGATCTCCTCATGATTTATCATTGGCCCGGGAATGTACGAGAGCTTGAAAACTGCATTTTGCGCGCTGCGATCCTTTCGACAGATGGTGTGATCCACGCCTACCATCTACCCCCAAGTCTCCAGTCTGCAGCTTCCACAGGGACAGAGCCCAAAACAGGTCTCGATGCAGAGATCTTTAGGGTCGAAAAGGAGCTGATAATAGAAGCATTAAAGTTGGAGAATGGTAATGTTTC
>JAAYWE010000251.1 GCA_012516755.1 Treponema sp. | reverse complement strand
TACTCCGATGCTTTATCTCAATAAGCTTGGCAAGGATTTGCCATGCAAGATTGCAGCAAAGCTTGAATTCGAGAATCCAGGCCATTCTATAAAGGACAGGCCTGCGCTATCCATGGTGCTGGAAGCTGAGAAAAACGGGCAATTACATTCCGGAATGACCATAAGATTTCTCACGGGCATTGAGATTCACCCTGCCGCAAGAATTGGAACAGGCTTTTTTATCGATCATGGCATGGGAGTGGTAATAGGAGAAACCGCCATAATAGGCAAGAATGTAACGCTTTATCATGGTGTCACTCTCGGAGGTACTTCTCTCGAGAAGAAAAAGCGTCATCCTACTATTGGAGATAGAGTTACCATTGGAGCAGGAGCAAAGATCCTAGGCGATATAAGCATAGGCGAGGATTCGCGTATTGGGGCTAATGCCGTGGTTGTAAAGAGCGTTCCACCCAATTCAGTGGTTGTTGGAATACCTGGTCAAGTAATTAGGCGCGATATCCCACATAAGGCCCAAGATAAGCCAGATCTTCACCATGAGAGAATTCCAGATGTAATTGGACAGCGAATTAGCGAACTTATGCAAAGAGTCAGTGCTCTTGAAGAAGCGCTGACAGCCATTGAGAAAAAGGGAATAACAGAAAGAAGAATTGGAAATGAGGAGGACCAAACCGACTCTCTTGGGCATGAAGTGCCATAGCTTTACCAAAAAAATCGATAAGTATAGTATGCATGAAATAAGCTTGCTTCTCTCTGGTTAACTGAGGGCAGCTACTATGTAAGCATCATCTCGAGGGAGAAATAAAACGATGAAACGCTATTTTATTGCAGGCAATTGGAAAATGTACAAAACCATACCTGAAGCCGTCGAATTAGCATCCGAACTAAAGAAAGAGTTAGCTGATTGCAAAGAGAAACTCATGATTGCGCCGCCTTTTACGGCGCTGCATTCGGTTGCTCAGGTTATAAAGGGCAGCAATATTTTGCTTGGGGCACAGAATATGGGCCCCGAGGAGAGCGGGGCGCATACTGGCGAGATTTCGGTGCTTATGCTAAAGGATATCGGAGTTCGGGTAATAATACTGGGGCACTCAGAGCGCAGACATACTTATGGTGAGAGCGATGCGCTCATAAACACAAAGGTAAGACTTGCACTAAAGCATGATCTCGAAGTAATTCTCTGTGTTGGCGAGACACTCGAGGAGCGCGAGCAAGGCGTTCTAGAGAATGTAATCCGACGGCAGCTGGCTGAAGGACTCATAGGGGTCGATGCTTCCATGCTTCCCAATGTGACCATTGCTTATGAGCCTGTCTGGGCTATCGGCACAGGGAAAACCGCTACACCGGAAGATGCCGATTCTGTTCATGCATTTTGTCGCCGAGTTATCGCTGAACTTTATGGCTCCGATATCGCGAAAAACCTAGTCATACAATATGGCGGCTCAGTAAAGCCAGAGAATGTTGTTGCTCTTATGACAAAGAAGAATGTCGATGGCGCATTAGTGGGAGGCGCAAGCCTGAAGGCTGAGAGCTTTGTGCCCATAGCTAAGTTCCGTTGATTATTAGTCCAATAGCGAGGTATTGCTTCATTGGGGACTTTGCGCTAGTATGGCTTTTCGGATTGCGAATTTACCTGAAAAGCTTTTTTCTGCAGTCAAATGAACTTGCAACTGGAGAGAGAGAATGGGTTTCTTCAGCATATTGCTGCTTGTTATTTTTGTAATTGTATGCCTCCTGCTTATCTTTTTTGTGATTATCCAAGATGAAGAATCTGATTCGATAGGGGGGATTTTTGCAAGCGGGGCTCAGAGTGCCTTCGGTTCTAGGACATCGAATATCGTGGTCCGGATAACCTATGCGCTTGGCGCGCTATTCTTCGTAATTGCATTTTCCCTTGCGATATTGAATAAATCTTCGACAGGTAATATCCAAAAGGTAGTGGAGCAAGAGTCTGCCCAGACAGCAACCAGCGAATGGTGGAATTCCCAGAGCGAGGAAGATCAGTCGGTCCAGGGTCAGCTCGCGCCGCAGGACCAGACGGTCCAGCCTGAGGGGACTAATACACCTGCCACTAAATAGCTCTATTCAGCTCAATTTGAAAGGCAGGAAGCTAAAGGAGGGCACGGAAGAATGTAATTCCGTGCTTTATTCTATGAATAATTAGCATGAAATAGCGTATTCTATGCGTAACTTGCTAATTCATATAGATGTTTTTTAATTATTATGCGAATTGGAATAAATGCTATTGGATCAAGAAAACTCTCTTCAGTTTCTAATGCAATGTTGCATTCATTAAAACAGAAAGGTCATGATTCAGTACTGACATCAGATTATTCCTATAGCCTCGGCTCCTTTGATTTCCTTATCTTTGTAACAGAACCAAAGGGTATGTTTGGTGGTCTTCTGTCCTCAGTTCCTCAGGATTTGGCAAAATCAGGAGATTTAGTGGGAAAACGCTGCCTTGCTATGGTGCAAAAGCGAGGATTCAGATCAGGCCATACCCTTAAAAAATTAATGGAAGCACTGGAGCATGAAGGCTTGGTGATTGTACAAGGCGAAGTCTTTTCTAATACAGATACTGCGATTCATATAATCGCGGAGGTTCCTCTGAAACGCGGATGAGCCATGAAAAACTATTATGAGATACTTGGTGTAGAGCCGGATTCAAGCCCCAAGGATATAAAAAGCGCATTTCGAAGACAAGCAAAGCGTCTCCATCCAGATATGTTTTATTCCAAAGAGAAAGCCAGATCCGAGGAATCAACCGCAAGACTCCGCGAATCGGCTATGAGGCTTATTCTTGAGGCATATAAGATATTATCCGATGCAGAAAAGAGAAGAAGCTACGATAGAGAGCTTCGAAGGCAGGAGAAGGAGAACAAAGGATTTGATTATCGCGAGTTCCTTAAAATGCGAGCAGACGATCCTCAAAGCCAGGCAAGACTGATAGTCTTTGACCTTCTGCATGGTTTCGAGGAGGAGGCACTATGGATCTATGAAAGGAGTAAGGGCTTTCAAGATTTCCGACTTGAGCGTTGGCTCGAGCGCGGCGAAGCCATGGATTGCGAGTACTGCATTGCAGAGGAATATGAAAAACGAGGCAAATACATAAAGGCTTACCAGATCTACAAGAAACTAATTCAGATGGAGCTGGAAAAGCCATGGTTTCGGTATTACTTTGATGTTGTCGCTCTTCAATTCAGGTTGCTTGTCTTGCAGAAATTGCCTGGTAAAATAGATGATGATGACTATCTGGACAGGCTCGAAGAAGCTATCGAACTAGGGATTTCGCCAAGAGAGACTGCGCAATATCTTAGAAAAAAAGTCGAAATCTTAATTCATAGAGGAGAGGCAGACAGAGCCGCAGAAGCTCTGCTGCAAATATCGCAGATCTATCCTAAGCTTGCTGGCTTTGATTCATTGAGAGTAAAAGTTGAGCGTGCTCTTGGGCAGCAGGTTGTACAGGATAGAGTATACTGAACAGCACGGTATAGTGCTTGTAAATAAATAATATTGAGAGCAGGCTAATGATATGAAGAGAATAGCAACTTGGTTTTGTATCTTTCTGTTTACTGCGATTTCGGTTTTTGCGCAAACGAGCATCGATAAACCAGCGGCAACAATAAAACTCATAAAGCAAGAGGTTATTTCGGTTCGCCAGTTGCGCACCGATGTTGAAAAGCTGGAGAATTCCGTAGGTGTGAAGTTGACATTAGATCAAAGAAAGGATGTTCTCGATGCGAGAATAAATAGCATGCTGTTTTTGCAGTTCTGCGAGCGAGAAAAAATCTCGATATCTGAGGCTCAGGTAAATGCTGCATTAGCACAGCTCAGATCTCAGTTGGGTACAAACGCCACAGATGCTGACCTTGAGAAATCACTTCGCGCTTCCGGCGTATTTGTAGATCCTGCAACCTTTGTTCGTCAAAGACTGCTTTTCGAGACTTATATTCAGACCAAGAGACAAGATGAGCTAAAGATTGCGCTCAAGGCGCCAACGGCGGATGAAATCTTGAAAGCCTATGATCTGACAAAGGCTTCGCTTATAAGACCGGATACGATTCGAATCAGCGTGATCTATGTAGATACTAAGGGGAAAAGCAATGGTGAGATTGCAAAAGCAAAAGAGCTTATGAACTCAATCTCTGCCTCTCTCAAATCTAATCCCTCAAAGTTCGACGAATATGTGCTTCGCGCAAGCGATCAGGCTGGATACAAGGCTATTCCCTCTATGTATCTTGAAAAAACTCAGCAGAGCAAAACGATATTTGGCGATGAATTCTTCAATGTGGCCTTTCAAGCAAATGTTGGTGAAATAACTCCCGTTATCGAAACGCCGGTTGGGTACAGGATTATCCGTGTCAACGAATTCTTGGCTCAGAAGCAACTTACACTCTCAGATCCTGTTCCGGGAAATCAGAATTTGACTGTGCAAGAGTTCTTAGCGATTCAACTTGCCTCCGAGAAACAGCAAGCTTTTTTGAACAAGGCTGAAGCGGATCTGATCGAGGTGCTGCGCAAAGAAGCAACTATCAAAATATATTCGGAAAACCTAAATTGGTAAGGGACATTTCTGGTGGCTTCGAGAAGAAAAGCAAGAATTCTTGCAGTACAGGCTATATATGCCTGGGATATGTCTCACCAAGAACTTGAGGATATATTATCTTTTGAGTGGCTCGACGAGGATAAAAAAGCACGCTATGAGATCGAAATTCTTGATTTTGCTAAATTGTTGATTATTGGGACTATTGAGCAAATCGATTCTATCGATGATTTAATAAAAAACCATCTTCAACATTGGGCATTCGAGAGACTTCGAAAAGTTGATCTGGCCATTCTAAGGGTTGGAACTTACAGCCTGATATATCAACAGGATGTTCCGGCACAGATCAGCATCGATGAAGCGATTGAAATCGCTAAGGAATATGGTAGCGATGACTCTTATCGTTTTATCAATGGTGTGCTAGATGGCATAAGAAAGGACTTTTTCGGAGAATTCCATGATTCGAATTAAAAATGAACGGCAGATCGAGGGAATTCGATCGTCATGTGACTTGCTGTCTTTGCTCTATGAGAGGCTGAAGCCTCAGGTACAGGCTGGTAATACGCCCAAGGATTTGGACAGATTTGCCTATGATTTTATTATAAAACATGGAGGTAAGCCTGCTTTTCTTGGTTATGAGGGCTATCCTGCTACCCTCTGCATTTCTGTCAATGAGGTGGTCATTCATGGCATACCTAACGATAAGCCTTTCCAAGAAGGCGATATTGTCGGCATAGATAGTGGTATAAATCTGAATGGTTTTTTCTCCGATGCTGCTATTACATTGCCTGTTGGATCCATAGCTCAGGAAGCGGCTAAATTGCTAAAAGTAACAAGAGAAAGCCTTGAGCTCGCAATAGAAAGACTAAAACCTCATGTGCGCATTTCTGAGATCTCTAGAGCGGTTTTTTCCCATGCAACGAAGAATGGGTTCAACGTGGTACGACAATATTGCGGTCATGGGGTTGGACTGGAAATCCATGAAGATCCTCAGATTCCAAACTATGTCTCGCCTGGCCCTAATCCAAGGCTAATGTCGGGAATGGTGCTGGCAATCGAGCCAATGATCAACATAGGCACAAGCGATGTACGTGTACTAGACGACGATTGGACCGTCGTAACGATGGATGGTTCGCTATCAGCTCATTTTGAACATACTGTTCTCATAACTGATTCAGGACACGAAGTTCTTACAAGATGGTAATATTCTTTCATTTCTTTTTCTATTTTTTTATCTCTTGTACAGTTCATGGGAGAGTGCAGTTTTATTATATTTGATACAGATTGCAAATACTCTGCCAAATAACGGAGGATATCGAACATGTCTTTGAGGAAAAGATTATATTCACGGAATTTTTTCGTCGCGAATCTTGTAATACTTGGGATTGTGGTAGGATTTGGCCTTGCATTTTTATTTAGGGCGCCCCCCTCAGGAAGCTCTTCTCTTCCAGTAGTCAAAGCTGAGACCCCATCCATGGTGACCAATCCTGACACTGAAGCTTCAATTGAAACTGCGGAATTAGTGCAGAATGCGCTGCATAACATCGCAAAGACAGTACTTCCTGCGGTAGTAGAGCTTGATGTGGTTGAGGGTGGTCAGCAGACCCAACAGCAGGCGCCATCATTTCCTTTCTATTTCTTCTTTGGACCCGATAGTCCTTTCTCCGATCAGTTTCAGCCACAAGAAGGCCTCGGCTCTGGTGTAATAGTGCGTAGAACTGGCAAGACAGTCTATATCTTGACAAATCATCATGTAGCAGGAAATGCAGCAAAGATTACGGTAAAATTAAGCGATGGACGCGAATACGAAGGTAAGCTTGTTGGATCCGATGAGCGGAAGGATATAGCCCTCGTAAAATTCGAGACAGATGATTCCGACATCTCGATTGCAAAGCTTGGCGATTCCTCAAAACTACAAGTTGGAGACTTGGCAATAGCGGTAGGTAGCCCCTTCGGTTATATCGCTTCAGTTACAGCCGGCATTATCAGCGCATTGGGCAGGACCGGAGGTCCGGATGAGAATATCAATGATTTTATTCAAACCGATGCCGCAATTAACAAAGGTAATTCCGGTGGGGCTCTTGTAAACATCAAGGGGGAAGTAATAGGCATAAATACGTGGATTGCATCTCCAAGCGGAGGATCGGTTGGCCTCGGTTTTTCTATTCCTATCAATAACGTAAAAGATGCAATCGATGACCTTATCACAAATGGCACTGTCAAATATGGCTGGCTGGGTGTAAGTCTCTCCAATATCTCTCAAGACAAGGCCAGTGCCAAAGAACTAGGTCTTGAAGGCAAAAAGGGTGCTTTCATAAGCCACATTTTTCTCAATGGTCCAGCAGATAAGGCTGGAATCTTGCCTGGAGATTTCATTACGGCCGTCAATGGCAAGGCTATTCAGAGCACCGATGAGCTGGTAAGAGTGGTAGGCGATATCAAACCTGGTTCCACCGCTAAATTGGAATTCATCCGAAGCGGGGTTGTAATGACGGCGAGCACAAAAATCGAGCTTAGGGACAATGCAATCGCATCGAACAATGCTAATATATTCCCAGGTGTAACTGTTATCTCACTCAAATCGGACTCTATCGATCAGAAAAAAATACCCAGCGGAGTACGAGGGGCTCTCGTTATCGATGTTCTTGCAAAATCTCCAGCGGCATCGATGGGTCTGCAGAGTGGGGATATTATAACTAAGCTCAATGGCAAGAACATTGACAACCTCAGGGACTTCTATGAACTGCTAGCTAAAGAATCCGAGAAAAAGCTAGTCTTCACTGTCAATCGGAATGGGCAGACAGTCGAGACCCTTGCTTATGTAAGGAAGTAAGTATATATTTCTTTTCTAGAGAAAGTCATTCGATAAGTGAAGCCTCCATAAGGGGGCTTCACTTGTTTTTTCGGAAGGGATTCTATGCATAAAGAATTCGTAACTTATGATACAGTTCGAAATAATGCCATCAAGCTGGCTTATAGGATCTATAGAGATGGCTTCATACCAGACATAATCTATGTTTCTCTCAGGGGTGGAGCTTACATGGGCAATGTGATAAGCGAGTATTTCAAGTTTGTAAAAGATAATGAGCATCCCGTTTTTTATGCTGCAGTCGTTGCAAGGTCATATACTGGTTTTGATCAACAGGAATCAATCAAGATCGACGGATGGACTTATAATCCGGATTTCTTGAGGCATGGCGATAAGGTGCTGCTCGTCGATGATGTTTTCGACTCAGGCCGCACCATCAACTATCTAGCTAGGGTCATAATGGAGCGAGGCTTGCCAAGAAGCGATGTCAAGATAGCTGTTCACGACTATAAGGTAAGAGAGTATGTCCCTCAGCACTTGCCTATCCTTCCAGATTATTGGTGTAGAAAAATCGAAGTGAAGTCCAGGGAGGATGAGCTTTGGATACATTATATGAGCCATGAGCTAGAAGGGCTAACCCAGCAGGAAATAGCAGAGCATTATCTCAAAGATGATCCCAGCCTTGCAGAGCCGATGAGTTTTGTTGCTAAAGAGAGCACTAGTTCAACTAGCGATAAATGAGTCGCTAACAATTAAATTACTGTACCATCAGGGACTATTTGATTCTTTGGAATGACAATTATTCCGTCTACTATATAATAAGTTCTATATTCACCTTCTTGGCGTGCAAGAGGATCTATTCCAATACGGCAGTTCGAGCCAATACGAGCATTCTTATCTATTATTGCGTGGCGTATGATAGAGCCGCCTCCGATACCTATATTAGGGATATTCTTTCTGCGATTTTCCTCTTTTTCTTCAGCATTCTCGTAGTAGTCTGAGCCCATGCACACAACCCCATCGAGGCTCGCCCCCGATTCAATAACAGTGCGAATGCCCACAATTGAACGAGTAATCGACGCGTTAGTTATTATGCAACCATCGCTGGCCAGAGCCTGATTCAAAGTGCAATAGTTGAGTTTAGAAGCAGGCAGGTTACGCGCATGAGTATATATTGGCGATTGCTCATCATAGAAATTGAATTTCGGATTTATATCTGTAAGCCCGATATTAGCTTCATAGAAGCTACGAACTGTTCCAATATCTTCCCAATAGCCATCGAAGACATATGTATTGACTTTTTCTTTTGAAACCACAAATGGAATAATCTCCTTGCCAAAATCATTCGCGTCCAGCTGCATGGTCTCTTCTATCAGAGGCGCATCGAATATATATATCCCCATGCTTGCCAGATATGGTTTATTAGGGCTGGCTCCTTCAGGTCTAAGGCTTTTTGGTACCTCATATTCATGGATATCCTTAGTGGGGCCGGGTTTTTCCAGAAAACTATCAATGCTCCTATTTTCTTTTATCTTAATAATGCCAAGAGAGGTGGCTGTATCTCGATCAACCAGGGTCCCCGCTACCGTAAGGCGACTGCCGGACTCGACATGTTGTTTGAACATCTCTCCTAAATCCATACGGTAAAGCTGATCACCCGAGACGATTAGATAGTGAGTCGGCTGGTGAGGCCGGAAGTGAATAAGGTTCTTTCTAACCGCATCAGCAGTTCCTTCATACCATCCAGAATGCAAATGAGTCTGCTCAGCAGCCAGAATCTCAACAAAACCCTTTGAGAAGCGGTCAAAATTGTAGGAACGATATATATGAAGATGAAGGGATGCGGAGTTGAATTGAGTGAGAATATAGATCTTCCTAAAATCCGAATTGATGCAGTTGGATAAGGGTATATCGACAATTCGGTATTTCCCTCCAAATGGAACCGCAGGCTTAGCTCTCTCCTTTGTGAGGGGAAATAGACGAGTTCCCTTGCCGCCCCCTAGCACGATAGAAAGAATTTCTGCCATATATGCTCCTTTCTTGTCAGCTGCCGATTTACCTTTTTTATTTTGATGATTACAGTATAACTTATGAATTCTGAATCCGCAAATGCAATTTATAGTGAATTCTTATCGTGGCTGGCAGAAAGGAATGAGATTGCTTGGTCATCCATACTGCCGCCAAAAAGTGCCGATTGCATGCCATTTCCAGAAGATTTATCTCCTATACTAAGCGAAGCGCTCCATAGAAGAGGTATAGATAGTCTCTACACACATCAACGAAAGTCCTATGATTTAGTTCGTAGTGGACACGATGTAGTTATAGTAACACCGACAGCCTCCGGAAAGACGCTCTGTTACAATTTGCCCATACTCCAGACTCTTCTTGAGATGCCAAAAGCCAGAGCACTTTATCTTTTCCCTACAAAGGCGCTCGCTCAAGACCAGCAGAGCGGACTCAATGAAGTAATGCTTGCCGGAAGTATCGGTTTCCCTGTCAATACCTACGATGGGGATACTCCGTCGGATATTCGCTCTAGAGCAAGAACAGATGGACGTATAATCATTTCCAACCCAGATATGCTTCATGCTGGCATACTACCTAACCATACAAAATGGGTCAAATTCTTTTCTAATCTGAAGTTCATCGTTATGGATGAGCTTCATGCCTATCGAGGTGTCTTTGGAAGCCATGTCGCTTCGGTCATAAGACGATTACTTCGAATTGCGAAATTCTATGGATCTTCCCCGACTTTCATCTTTTCATCGGCGACAATCGGAAATCCACAGGAATTAGCTGAGCATTATCTAGAGCGGAAAGTTGAGATGATCGAAGATAACGGAGCGGGAAGCGGAGAAAAAATCCTAGTCTGCATCAATCCCCCTATTGTGGACGAAGTGCAGGGCTTAAGGCGTTCGAATGCTCTCGAAGCTGAATCGGCAATGCTATGGCTATTACAAAAGGGTGTGCGGACGATCCTCTTTTCTAGATCACGCCTTCAAGTAGAGCTGCTTGCGCATTATCTAAATCAGAAACTTGAAAATCCATTTAACCGCAACTATGGCATTGTGGTTAAACCCTATCGATCGGGTTTGCTCCCATCGGAACGCAGGGAAATAGAAAGGGGCTTGAGAAATGGAACTGTTCATGGAGTTGTCTCGACAAACGCTCTGGAGCTTGGCATCGATATAGGTGGGCTCGATGCCGCAGTAATAACTGGTTATCCTGGAAGCATCGCTTCATTTTGGCAACAAGCAGGTAGGGCAGGTCGAACTTCGGGCATATCTCTGGCTATTTATGTGGCTTCTTCTTCACCCCTAGATCAGTATTTTGTAGCTCATCCGGAATATTTTCTTTCAAGGGGAGCGGAACAAGCTCATATCGATACATATAATCCTTATATATTCACCGATCATCTCAAGTGTGCTGCTTTTGAGCTACCCTTTTCTGAATATGAGGCATTTTCTCCCGATAATTCTAATCGAAGAGCTGCCGAACTGACTATGGAAGCGCTCGAATGTCTGGAGGAAGAAGGTATAGTCAGGCATACTGAAGGCAGATTTTTCTGGTCCGCGGAAGGTTATCCAGGGGAAAAAATATCCCTTCGTTCCGCTACGACGGAGAATGTCGTTATAGTAGACATAAGCAATGGGCATCATGATGTTATTGGTGAAATGGATCGGCCAAGTGCAAAAGAGTTGCTCTTTGAAAAAGCAATATATATGCACCTGGGTACACAGTACCAGGTAAAGAAGCTTGATTTCGAGAAGCGCATTTGTCTTGTCGAGGCAAGCGATGCTGATTATTGGACTGATTCGATTGTAAAGCGCGATATCGCATTGCTTACTGAGGATTCGGTTGAATCGTATAGCCAGTTTCGCCTTATACTTGGAGATATTCTTGTGCGAAGCCAGGTTGAAAAGTATAAGAAATTGCGATTTAACACGCATGAAAATATTGGATATGGAGAGATATGGCAAGAGCCGGAAGAAATGCAGACTCGTTCTCTTATGATGGTCATCTATCCTCAGAGCCAGAGTGCTCAATTTTTAAGCCAGTTCGGGCAAGAATCTGCTAATTCTTTATTATATGGTATTGCAAATTTGATGCGCCAGCTCGCCCCAGCCAAGATTCTCTGCGATGTCCGCGATATCGGAGTTGCCTCTCGTGCAAGAGACCCATTTTATGAGAGTCCCGTTCTCTATCTATATGATATGTATCCCGGTGGCACAGGAATTGCGGAGGCGCTTTGCTCGAACATGAGTGGGATTATTGGTTCTACAATCGAAAGGATTGCCAGTTGTGCGTGCCTTGTTGGCTGTCCTTCCTGTATAGGTGTAGAAAATGCAAATCCAGATAATAAAGCAGCATCCCTAAGGCTATTAGAGTTGCTCTCGTGCTCTTGAATTATTTGAATCATCTCCAGCTGAAATATATCGAGCAAAGTCGGCCAAAGGGCAGGCAACAAGGAGCTCAGTAAGTGAATCTTAAAGAACGCCTTGCATTGATTAAAAGCAACGAAAAGAATAATAAAGGCAACTCAGCTCCAAGACCAAGAAAAATGCCGGATAATTGGCGGAATATCTTGCCTTATGTATGGATAAGAGAGATTCAAGGGCCTATATTCATCGTTCCTCCTTTCTTTTATTCAGGCATTATTCGATCAGCACGGCCTTCTGAGAGGTTTTCTGAGCAGACTTCTGAGACTGAAGGAGACATCGATTCTCAAGGCTCGGCATTTCGAATTCCTGCCGATAGAGTGATTTTTTTCGACCTTGAGACTACGGGACTCTCTGGCGGTGCAGGAACTTATGCCTTTCTTTCGACAACCGCTCGCTTTGAAGGAAGGAATCTAGTTCTCAACCAGGTATTTCTGGAAGATTATCCGGGAGAGCGCGATTTTCTTTCAATGGTGATTTCGCAGCTTTCGGCTGGAGACTGGATTGCAAGCTATAATGGAGCTACATTCGATATTCCGCTTCTCAGGTCGCGGTGCATACTAAATGGGATTGTTATGCCGATCAGAATGCATGTCGATGTTCTTCACGACTGCCGACGATTCTGGGGCAAGATTCTCGATTCTTGTTCTCTTGCCTCTATGGAAAAATTCGTTCTTAAAAGCACAAGGGAATTTGATATTCCAGGATCTGAAATTCCAAGAGTCTGGCTCGATTATGTAAAAAGCGATTTTCTAAGTGAGAACCAAAAGGCGCTCATGGAACTGGTGTGGCAGCATAATATTTTGGATGTGGTTTCACTAGCCAGGCTCTTTCTACATATCGAATCATTGTATCGCGATCCATACAGGGCTGTTATCGAGGATTCAGTGGATCCGTTAAGTTTAGCCAATCGAATCTGTAAGCTAGGAAGACTGGAGGAGGCTAAATCGCTACTCCTGATGATCTATAGGAACAATAAAGAACATGATTTATCGAGGGAAATAATAAGAGAAGTACAACGATATCTCGCAAAGCTAGCGAGGAAAGACAAGGACTTGGATTTATTCTCAGAGCTAGTGCTTTCTATGGATAGCGAATTCCTATATGGTTGTGTGGCTAAAGCAAAACTCTTCGAACATACATTCAAGGATGAAAAGACTGCTCTAGTTTGGGCTCAGAAAGCTCATGATTTGGCTTGCAATTCAGTAAACTCAGGCACAATCAAAAGAAAGGATAAGGAAATGGCCGCCCAGCTTTCAGTCATTGCCTCTCTTGATCATCGTATTGCTCGGCTCGAGCGCAAGATTGCAAATAGAAAGAGTATCCCCTAGCTGTCCACAAGCTGCCATTACGCCGCGGCCACGGCTCATACGTCGAACCGTCACAATTCCATTATCCGAAAGGATCCGAGAAAATTCTTCGATCTGACGAACACTGGGTGTTTTGAAAGGCATTCCATCTATAGGATTCCAGGCAATTAGATTTACCTGAGATTTGATCGGGGTAATCCAATTTACAAGCTCGATTGCATCTTTTTCTCCCACATTCAGGCCTCCGAGGAGAACGACTTCAAATGTAATACGTGCATTAGTGTCTTGCTGATATTCGAGAAGCGCCGATTTGAGATCATCGAGAGGCCATTTCCGATTGACAGGCATGAGCTCTGTTCTAAGGTCAGGGTTAGCGGATGTTAGAGATACAGCCAGACGCACATTAGGGCCATTCTTTGCAAGGTCCAAAATTGCAGGAACAATACCACTCGTTGATATGGTTATTTTTCTCATCGACAATCCGATGCCCGCTGGGTGCGATAGAATAGAAATACTTTTTCTAACATTTTCGAGATTGAGAAGCGGCTCTCCCATGCCCATAAATACGACATTCGATATAAATCCACGGCGCTCCTGAAGATGATGAAATTGTTCCACGATTTCGTCAGGTCCGAGATTTCGAAGGAATCCCAATGTGCCGGTCTTGCAGAATGCGCATCCCATGGCACAGCCAACTTGGCTGGAAAGGCAGGCTGTCTTTCTTCCTTCGATATCTTCAAGAAGCACACACTCTACAGAGGCTCCATCGCGGAGTCTTATCTGTAGCTTAAGAGAGCCGTCTTTATCAGAAAACTCATTCTGAACTACCGATGAGCGGACACTACCACCAAAATTTTGAGCCAATCTTTCTCTTAGAGTCACTGGGAGATTTGTCATTTTTTCGAAAGATGACACTCCTCTAGAAAACCATGCAAATGCTTGTTTTGCTCTATAAAGAGGCTCTTCAGATAAGATAGCAGCCAGTTCTTCCTGAGATAGGCCGCTCGGATAGACTGCACTCAGTCTATCAGCGGAATCGTAATTCATGTCTTGGCTGTAAGTTTGAACAAAGCATCCTGAATAACCGGGTTTTTTATACCCATCTGCTGGAATTCGGTGAGTATTTCGATTGCCATTTGGCGCTGATTGTTCAAGAGATAGGTCTGAGCTAGCTCGACATAGATACGATAGTTCTTTGGGTCGTTCTGCAAGAGCGAGCGCAGGCTGGCAATAGCTTCATCATACTTGCCTTGCTGTCGAGCAATCACCGCTAGACCTAGTACTGCATAAATGTCGAACTCGATATTGAGGGCATTTTGGTAGTATTCTGTGGCCTTTTCAAAATCACCCATATTCCGATATGCATCCCCGGCTCGGGTCAGGATAACTTTGTTCTTTGGATCTCTTTCCAGGATCTTGTTCCAATAGAGCAGTGACATATTTTGTTTGCCGACTCCTCTATAGCAATCCGCTATGCCAAAAAGAGCGTAGAAGTTATCCGGCTCTTTTTGCAGGGCTTTTTCGAAAATCGGGATACCTTTGTCGAAATGCTTAAGCTTGCGATAACAATTACCAATTGCAGTCAAAACTCGAATGTCAACGTTATCGCCTTCCAATTCGACCATGCGCTGCCAGTATGAGAGCGCATCTTTGTACTCCTTGAAATCATAGTGCAGGTGCCCAAGGCCTATAAGGGCATAATGATTATCTGGATTGAGTTCGAGAACGCGATGATAAATTGATTTGGATTTCCGGAAGTCGCGAACCTTGCGATATGCATCAGCAACGCGTGTCAATACGGTGATATTCGTGTTGTCATGGAGAAGGTATTGTTCCCATATTTCAATGGCCTTTTGGAATTGGTTGAGAGCCTTGTAGCAGTCCGCAAGCCCGAATAATGCATAGCTATTACCTGGATGAAAAACCAAGCAACGTCTATAATAGTCTGCGGCCTCTTTGAAGCGCTCTTGCTTTCGAGCGGCATCTCCCAAACCGACAAGGGCATAGTTATTTTCTTTATCTTTTTCAAGAATTTGAACAAAGCATTCAACCGCTTCATCGAAACGATTTTCCTTTAGGAGCTGATAGCCCTTTTTAGAGATCTCCGCAACCTCTGTGTTCTCTAATTGGATTTCATTAGGAATTTCGAAAAAATCATCATTGTAGGGCAAAGATGGCATATCACTCATGGCTTTTTACCTCTTGGCGGAAAGTATTTTTAAATATGGCTCCTTGTGGCCTAACTATTTATTACCTAAGTCTTTCCGTCATTCTTTTACTCTTTTTCGGTTTTTATTATACCTTTTAGTTCATATCAATGCAATATTTTCAGTTGTTTCTTAATAAATAAAATATCATATTTTTCGATAGAAATGCACGATAGAACGGCCAAAGATCCTCATATCATAGCATCTTAGTCCCGAGATTTCCTGCGGCAGATTGTCTTCGCGAGGAAAGTGGATTAGAACCAGGCTTCCATCATGAATAGAAGAAGATCTATCGAGTCGTTCTAACAGTTGGAGTTTGAATCTATAGTCGAATGGTGGATCGAGAAAGATGATGTCGAATGCTTGTTTATTGCGCATAATAAAGGTCTCTGCCGGCATGGCCTTGCAGAAAACAGCGGGCTTAGCCATGGCTGCGTTTTGTAATAATACCGGGAATTTTTTCCTATCTTTTTCTACGCACACAACAGGACTAGCTCCGCGCGATGCAGCTTCGAGCCCAAGTATTCCCGAACCTGCGAAAAGATCGAGAAATGAATAACCCAGCAGGTCGCCAAGGACATCGAATACAGACTGGCGCATCCTATCCATCGAAGGTCTTATTCTCAAGTCTCCCTCAGGCACCTTGACGATTCTTCCCGAATATTCGCCGCCTGTTATACGCATCGAACTTACCAATCTTTTACTTTGAATTCTCGCCTTATTTCGCGATCTAAATCACGAGCCTTTATTTCAGCCCGCTTGTCGTATGCTTTTTTACCGCGGCAGAGACCTAGTTCGAGCTTAATTAACCCGTGTTTGAGATAAATGCTCAATGGTATCAGCGTAAAGCCTTTTTCTCGGACTCTTCGCTCAAGTCGCTTGATCTCCTGACGATGTAGAAGCAATTTTTTAGCCCTGTCCGGATCGTGACGGAAAATGGAAGAATGAGGATAATCTGCAATATGCAAATTATTAAGCCAGACTTCCCGTCCCTTTATCTCCGCAAAGGCATCGCTGAAACTCACCCTTCCTTCTTTGATTGACTTTACCTCGGAACCATAGAGCGCGATACCGCACTCAAGTCTCTCTTCAATTTCGTAATCAAAGCGCGCGCGGCGATTAACGGCTATTATCTTTATGGAATCTTGCGTTTTCATTTTCTTATCAGAGCAGGCCTAAACCCTAGAAATTCAGAAGAATGATCCGCAGGCATAGGGCCACGTGATTCAATAGAGATTTGATCTGCACTATTAGCCCATGAGCCTCCTTTTACTGTCTTTGAATTCCCTGCATTGGCTAGCATTTTGAATGCAGGCGAGTCTTCCGTTATCCATACATAAGGCCTAAAGCTATCAGAAGTCCATTCCCAAACATTTCCGAAGAGATCTGAGAAGCCAGATGCATCGCGGCCGTATGAAGCAACCGAAAGCGGCCCATTTGAAGAACGATTGTTGAAAACCCCAAGGTTCTTTATGTTTCGGTAAGCTTGGCTTGCGGCCATTTCCCACATAGCTTCTGTTGGAAGCCTTACTTCATAACCACCTGGTGCATATCCGCAAAGCCATTCACAATAGGCATTAGCAGCATACCAGGAGACACCGGTGATTGGCTTATCGCTTGGGCTCGATATATCGATGTCTGCAAGGTAGTAGTTGTCGACAAGTCCTTTTTCAATCAGAGTTGCGCGGTTTTCGGGCGCCCATTCAGGATTCTCCTTCAAGAACCTTGCATATTGTCGCTGTGTCACTTCTGTGCTTGCCAGGCCAAATTTGGGAACAAGAGCAATATATGGTATTCCGGTGCCACCGGGTGTGCTGGTAAGCCCTTTCAGATATCCTTCATTGAAAATGATAAAAGAATGAGAGCCGATGATCTGTACGCCGACGGGATTATACAGAGAAGTCTCAAAAAGCGAAGTTTCTTTTTCTAATGCCGATAGAGCATTTCTAATGGCATCATCCGTTCTTTCAGGGGCAATTTCCGAAAATGCTCCTACATAGCTCTTTGAGTTTGCAAGCAACGCTATAGCACTGCGGGCCATAGAAATAAATCCCAAAGGACTTGCTCCGGGCGCACCAAGCGAAAAGCTGGCATATATCAGATCGCGGATTGAAGAGGTATTCTGAGTTATGCTCAAGCCTGCCGCAAGTAAAGGCTCTGCTATTGGCACTGTATCCGCTACTGGAAAAGCAGCGAGATCCTTCGAAGCTTCGGACAGAACCATTGGCAACTGATAAATAGCGCTAGGTCTACCGGAAAGGGACCAAGATGCAAATTCCTTAAAAGATGGGATTAGTATGGATTCCAGCGATTCCGATTTCAATTCATATTGTATTGTGACTCTGGGGGGCAGTATAAGAGTGGCAAATATACGGTTCGGTACCTTAACAGCGATAGTCTTAGGCTCGAAGCCACGCTTCCGGATTTCGATTTGGTATGAGCCTGGCCTAAGCCTTATCCCATCAGATGTATTTCCAATATATGTGTTTTCAGCGTAAAGGGCTGCTACATCTGGATTACCTTTGAAGCTTATCTTGGCGCCAGGGTTAACAAGTCCTGGGTTGATTAAAAGGAAAAAGAGAATGATAAAGATCAGCACCGCAAAGAGAATTGGTATGTATATACGTGGCCGAATGCCAAAGATCGGCTTTAAGGTTACTTTAGCCTTTTCAATATCTTGATCGGTG
>JAAYWE010000250.1 GCA_012516755.1 Treponema sp. | reverse complement strand
GGCTATGATTTTGTCTTTCTGGATCAGTCGGTCTACGGAAGGCTCCTTTCCGATGCCAAGGCCTGCCGGCCAGATCTTAAGACCGCGGTATTCTTTCACAACGTAGAATGCGAATTCTATGCGCAGCGAATCTGGCACGCAGGCAAAATTCATAATGCTCTGCTGCTCCCATCGATTCTGAAAGCCGAACGAGAATCGGCAAGCGCAGATCTTGTAATGGCCTTGACTGGAAAAGATAGTAAGAAGCTCCGGCGTATCTATGGGCGTTCGGCAGATTGCATAATAATGCCTGTTGTCGCGGATCGCTACAACAGAACAGTAGCTGATCAAGCGCAATCGAGAAAGAAGCCCTATACTTTTACCATGTTATTTGCTGGATCGGCGTTTCCGCCTAATATCGAAGGCATCCGATGGTTTGTGCGCAAGGTATTACCTCAAGTGCAGGGCGAGCTTTTCATAGTCGGTAGAGGCTTCGAGAAATATCGTGCTCGGCTTGCGGCGGAGCGTGTTCATGTAATTGGGGCTGTGGAGGAAATAGATCTCTGGTACTATCAGTCAGACTGCGTAGTATCTCCGATCTTTTGGGGATCTGGAATCAAAGTCAAAACCGCAGAGTCTTTTATGCTCGGAAAAACCGTTGTCGGGACAAAAGAATCTTTCGTAGGATATGATCCTGTTGCAGCAAATGCGATAGTAGCAGATGAAGAGGAACAATTCGTAAAAGCCCTTCGGAGATTACATTTGCAAACATTGTCTGGCTCACCTAAAGAGAATGCGCAGGCTCGCGCTTATTATCTTCGAGAACTCTCGCTCGATGCACAATACGCAAAGCTTTCAGCAGCCTTAGATCAATTGTTTGCCAAGACAAATTCGTCTTCTGTAGATAAAAGACATCAACACAAGCATATGCGCAAGAGCGATCTTATGCGAATAAGCAGGCACAAACGCAGGCTGTCAGAGCCTCCAGGGAGCCTTATGTGACTGGGCCTCTGATAACCGTACTGACCGCAACATGGAATAGAGCCTCGACACTACCGCGTCTAAAGGCTTCGCTCGAAGCCCAGACCTATTCCAATTTCGAATGGCTCGTCGTCGACGATGGTTCAACGGATGAGACAATCGGCCTTATTGAGCAGTGGCAGCTGGATAGTACCCTCGCAATCATACTTCTTAGGCGACAGAATGGAGGCAAGCATCGTTCCGTCAACGATGGTATGCGAGCAGCTAATGGTAGATGGATCTTTATAGTCGATTCGGACGATAGGCTTCCCAATAGAGCAATCGAAAACATAACAATTCATCTACCCTCTATAGAGGCAATTCCAAATGTGGCCGGATTAAGCGGGCTTAAGGCAGATTTTAGTGGACATATTATCGGTGAGTCTTTTCCTGCCAAACTGAAATTTTGCGATGCCATAAGCCTCACCTATCGCTATGGAATTAGAGCCGATAAGGCTGATGTGTACAAAAAAGAAGTACTGGCGAGTTTTCCTTTTCCAGAATTCGAAGGAGAACGATTTCTGACCGAAGCCGTG
>JAAYWE010000031.1 GCA_012516755.1 Treponema sp. | reverse complement strand
CTTGCGGGCGGAGGAGTGCTCTCCGATAATGTCTATAGAGATTTCATGGATTTTGGGGATATCGAAAAACTGTGGGAGGAGCGCTTTTGGCATTTATTTGCATCAGCGGTAAGGGGCAGATTCCAGAGTCTGCAGCAACACGCCGCGGAGGTGGGCACTCATTCTCCTTTTGTTGTCAAGGCTTTGCAGTATATAGAGAACCATTACCAGGAACCGATAACATTAGAGAGTGCATCAGCGGCAATAGGCATTTCCGCCGGACATCTTACGCGTCTTATGTCAGACGAGCTGAAGAGAGGCTTCGCGAGGACTCTGATAGGGTACAGAATGCAGAAAGCCAAAGAATTGCTTAAAATGCCAAATATCTCAATACGAGAAGTTAGCCAGCGCTGCGGTTATTCCGATGCTAATTATTTTGCTCGTCTGTTTCGCCGACTTACCGGACTTACGCCGCGCGAATATGCTGCACGGGTTACAAAGGGAGAAGATAGCGATGCCTGAAGCGATGCGTAAGGCCAGTGGTCCTATTTTTTTCTTGATAGCCATGATCTTAGCAACTACCGCTCTTGGTTTATTATCATGCAGCAAATCGGAAAAGACATCTGAGACCAAGTCGCCTTTGATTGGATTTTCTTTGGATTCTCTTGTGGTCGAGCGATGGAGACGAGATGTGGATAGCTTCACCAAAGCAGCACATGATCTAGGGGCAGAGGTGGTGCTTCGAGTGGCGAATCAGAACGCAGAGACCCAAATAGCGCAAGTCCGAGAGCTGTTGAGTCAAGGCATAGATGTGCTTGTAATTATTCCAAATGATGCGGAAAGGCTTTCGGAGGTATGCCGCGAGGCAAAAAGAAAAGGTGTGCAGGTATTGAGCTACGATCGATTAGTCCATAGAGCTAATGTTGATCTCTACATTTCTTTCGATAATGAAAAAGTAGGAAGCCTCCAGGCTCAAGCTGTTGTGGAAGTTGTTCCGCAGGGGAATTATGTCATCATAAATGGAGCAACTACAGATAACAATGCTTTCATGATAAACAAGGGTTTTCATTCGGTGCTCGATCCATTCATTGAATCTGGCAAGATCCAACTTATGGAAGAGATTTGGCCAAGCGATTGGATGAGCGATGAGGTGAGGACACAATTTGAAGCTCTTGTAAAACCGGGTCAAAAGATCGATGCAGTTCTATGTGGTAATGATATGCTTGCAGAGACAGTGATATCCGTGCTCTCGGAGAATAGAATGGTTGGAAAGACCAAGGTGACGGGACAAGATGCCGAGCTTTCAGCCTGTCAACGCATTGCCGAAGGGAGTCAGTTTGCAACCGTCTATAAGCCTATCGACAGCTTGGCGCTCAAGGCGGCTGGCTTTGCGGTAATGATGGCCAAAGGCGAAAAAATAGGATATGAGAACAAAATAGAAGATGGTACCTATAAGGTTCCTTACATTGCGCTCGAGCCAGTTCTCGTAACCGCAAAGACATTGGAATCAACAGTGATAGAGGATGGCTTTCATAGTAGGGATGATGTATATCGCAATGTAAAACACTGAATAAATATATAGACTATCGAGATTCTAATTCTGGACATTTTTGAAGCTGTCTTGTCCTAAAAGTCCTAATACTGCGTTGCTCTGGCAATATATGCGCAAATACCGGTTTTTATCACATAATTCCTAATGCGCGATTAAAAAATATAGCGGAAAATGATAGTTGGCGCGTACCGAATTTAATTGAAGCGCCAGACTAGTCGTATTGCGACTAGAGTCTACGGTTTTCAAGGAGGAGTCCTCATGAAACGAACATTATTGATTGCAATGTTGTTTGCAGTAGTTGCGGGCTTTGTATTTGCCGAAACACAAGTAGGTATCGTGCTTCCCACCAAGGATGAGCCCCGCTGGATTCAAGATCAGACTCAATTTTTGGATGCTCTAAAGACTGCTGGATTCAGTGCAAAGGTTCTCTTCAGCCAAGGCGATTCCGCAAAGGAAAAAGCTAACGTCGAAGCCCTGATAAGCGAAGGCATAAAAGTTCTCATCATTTGCCCGCATGATGGAACCGCTGCTGCGTCTGCAGCCGATCTCGCCCATAGCGCAGGCGTCAAGGTTATTTCCTATGACCGATTAATTCGCGATACAACCAGCGTCGACTACTACGTAACCTTTGACAGCTTTGAGGTTGGAAAAGCATGGGGCGATTATCTCAACTCCAAGGTTCCGGCTGGCACAAAAAGAAACAATCT
>JAAYWE010000249.1 GCA_012516755.1 Treponema sp. | reverse complement strand
GCAGATGCTGCTGGGCGCAAACTCGCATCATCTGGGTCGGTAACAAGTAAGCCTTCTCAATTTCCGGAAGGCTATTGGTCAGTAACTTCAGTAAAACCTCGGGAAGACAAATATGGACCATATATGATTTCCACTAATGCAGTTGGAAAAGTCGAAACTTATGTCAATGATGGCAAAGGAAATTATAATGCCAGCGGCGTCTATAAAGATACCGGATATGCCGTACACTCTAATACTAATTCTTTCGATGTCTCTAAATCTCATGGATGCCTAATAATCAAACAGGATGATCTGTCCAGAGTAGCCGGGGTCTTAAAGAAAGATAGAGAAGAGAATCCAAAAGCCGTGCAGAAGATATTGGTAAGCCCACCTGCCACGAAAAAGCCGCGGAGATTGTTTGGAAATAGAGATGATCTGTAGATCGGAGAAAATCGATATAAAAATCGAATAAGAGATGTGTCTTTGCCGCCATCTATCCGCCTAAGGGGTATATGACAGAGAAGATGGCGGCTTTTTGAGTTGGATTTTAATAATATACAGTGTAATAAATTAGATTCGGCTCTTATCTGAGCAGAATCAATGTAGTATAGTCATGAGTATTGAGGGGAGGTACTGTATGAGAAGGAATTTTCGTGTTTCAAGCGCCTTGTTTTTGATCTTAATGATGGCTATGGTACTTATGGTTGTATCATGCAAAAAAGCTAAGGTAGTAGAGAAGCCTCTAGAAGGTGGAACCGATAAAACTGCTGCCCAGGACATTGCCGCCATGCCGGGGCCGCGTCCTGAGGCTGGCGCGAATCTGCCAGAGATAAAGAAGCAGAATGAGAATATCCTCATAGTCTATAAGCACACAAACCCGGGATATGCGGAAGCCTATGGCTTCGATACATTAATTCTTCGTGCACTGACTGACGGATCAGGAATGATAGTGGGAGGGACTTTATACCAGCGTACAGCGAGCGGAGAAAGAGAATTTGCACAATTCAATGCGAGTATTTCAGGAGACACTATATCGCTAGCAGCATCGAGCTCGGAGCAAAAACCACGGTCTTATACAATAAAAACCAAGGCGGATAGGGTAGAGGTATCAGGAGCGCGCGATGTTGTTGCAACTCTAAACAAGTCGCTTGTGTTTTCTTCGCCCGATGGAAGCTATAAGGAAATCTATTCCATCGATTCCTCCAAAGAAAACCTTCTCTCAGAAATACAAAAAGCAAATGTAACTTTGGAAAAAGGCTCATGGACTTATCCCGAGAACGGAAAGGCCGTGTACAATCAAACAAAACCCGAGGATACCCAAAACATCGAAGGATTCCAGATAACTTTATGGTATCAAGACAAAGGAGATTACCGCTTTGCCACGGAAGGTCCAGAGCCCCTAAATGAGGTGTATGCTTCCGGATTTGCGGAGGCTCTGGCTGGCGATTATGGACTTGTCAATGCGGTGATGCTCGATTTGATGCTCAGCGAGTCGACCTATCTGAGGCCTATCTATGCTTTTGCCATATCGCGCAAAGGCTTAGGGAAGTAGAGCATAAAGCAAGTCTGAAGCGTGGGTCAGAATACGCTGAATATAAGGCTGGGAATGAGATAAGAATTAAGGATATTAGGCTGCAAATGAAATAAGAATTAAGGCCGAAAATGCTGCCGCGGTTGTTGCCGTCCTGAAAAGGGATTGAGTTCTGTTTGGCTTTATGATTGAATACATAAGCCAGTAGGTAAAATCTCTTGGATAGAAAAGGACTGCCATATGAGCATTCATATCGCGGCGCAGAAAGGCCAAATCGCCGATAGAATTCTTTTGCCCGGGGACCCCCTCAGAGCTAAATTTGTCGCTGAGAATTATCTCGAAGGCGCCTTTTGCTTTAATGAAGTGCGCAATATGTTTGGTTATACAGGTACTTACAGAGGAAAGCCTATTTCAGTAATGGGCACAGGAATGGGAATGCCCAGCCTTTCCATATATGTCAACGAATTGATCCGTGAATATGATGTAAATAAGCTTATTCGCATTGGAACCTGTGGTAGCATGCTCGAATACCTAAATGTCCGGGACATTGTACTGGCCATGAGTGCTTGCACCGATTCGGCAGCGAACCACCTGCGATTTAAGGGCATGGATTATGCGCCTACGGCTTCATTCCGCCTGCTTAAGGCCGCCTGGGATGCGGCTACATCTCGCGGGCTGAGAGTCTTTGCTGGTTCGATATTGAGTTCCGACATGTTCTATACGGAGGATCCCGAGCAATGGAAGCTCTGGGCAAAGTTTGGTGTTCTAGCCGTAGAGATGGAGACCGCTGAGCTCTATACATTGGCCGCTAAGTTTGGCTGTGAAGCTCTCTCTGTGCTAACGGTCTCCGACGATCTCGTAAAGGGCGAGATAACCAGCGCGGAAGAACGTCAAAGCTCCTTCAATGAGATGGTAGAACTAGCGCTCGACGCAATATTTGCTTGATTCTTAGACGCTCTTAAAAGCTTCTATATCGCGCTCTATTCTTTGGGTTTGTGTATAGAGACTGTCTTTGAGACGCTTAAGTTCGGCATTGACCTCCTGAGCCAGGCGGGCTTCCTCTGCCTTGCGCTGCTCCAGAGCATCCTGAGAGACCTTGCGGATCTTAGCATCCATCGAATTTAGCCATTCATCTATACGCTCATCCAAAGCCGATCTTCGCGACTCCAATTCCCTGGCTACATTGCGCTCCAATTCATCGAGAGCCTCGGCAATATTGCCCTGGGCTGCGCTCCTGAGCTCTTCGCTATTGGCCTTTACATCCTCCAAGGATTTGCGTAGTGCCGATATCTCGTCAAGGAACTCTCTTTCGAAGGAT
>JAAYWE010000248.1 GCA_012516755.1 Treponema sp. | reverse complement strand
TCTGCATGACGCCGGAACACTCCGGCATGTCGCAGGGTGGCGCCGTAATTCCCATTCAGGTCCCGCAGCAAGAGGCGTTTCGTTATGGACATTTGCGGGGTTTTCGGAATGATATGAGTTTTCCTGCTTAGCCTGATTCATAAGGAGCAAGAAGGCGGGGCGCCGTTTCCGCTGCCTGCTGTAGAATCGGATTCAGACCCTTCCCTCAAACGGAACTGAAGACATCGTCAAAATCAGAGCGTCCGGATGATTGGCCTTGTGTTCGGGCGTGATCTCGCCTATATGATCAGATAATTTCTCTACGAATTGTTCGAGATGGGGAAGGACCATGGACCGCATACAGAAAATCATCGATGAGAGCGTGCTGCTGCACAGCCGTCTCTCCGGCATAGTTCCCGTGATCAGCGAGGCGGCAGGTATGATGGTCGGAGCGCTCGCCGGGGGGAACAAGATCATGTTCGCTGGCAACGGAGGTTCTGCAGCCGATGCCCAGCACCTGGCGGCAGAGCTCGTAAACCGGTTTCAGAAGAACCGTCAGCCGCTTGCAGGTCTTGCACTGACTACGGACACCTCGATTATGACCGCTGTGGGTAACGACTTTTCGTTTGAAGAAATATTTTCGAAGCAGGTCCGGGCACTGGGCAGGAAAGGAGACGTGCTGGTCGGAATATCCACCAGCGGGAGCTCGAAGAACATCATCAGGGCGCTCGACGAGGCCCGGTCGATGGGTATCTCGACAGTGGCGCTCACCGGTGAAGCCGGGCAGATTCGAGACCACGCGGATTGCACGATTTCCGTCCCTTCGAAAAGCACGCCGAGGGTCCAGGAGATTCACATCCTCATCGGCCATATCCTCTGCGAAATCGTGGAAGATGCATCCGCGCGGATCGTTTGACTTCCCCGAGCATCAATACTATACACATATTCTATGGGGGCGTAATGGGTTCGACGGGGGCAGTTGAGGTATAAGGAGCATGCCGAGGTCTGTCGCCTCGTAAAACAGGCAGAAAACCAATAAGTGCCGACGATTATTCTTACGCACTGGCTGCTTAAGCGGCCACGTCCTGCTGGGACCTGCTCATCGGCCCCATGCACGGGCGTCAAACAAGGATGAGCAAACCCGACGGCTTTGGCCCCTTGAGCCGACGGGGAACTGAAAGGGGACGGGATACGGAAAGCCTGTCTGCGGGCCGACCATATCTGGGTTGAAAATACACAGACTACGCATGTAGCCGCCTTGTGCCAAAGGCCTTCGGACGGGGGTTCGATTCCCCCCGCCTCCACCATTATCACCTTGATATTATTAGCTATTTTGCCTTTTTTTGTCCCAAAAATGGTGGGCAAAACCTGAGCAGGCAACATTGGCTATTCTGCTATCCTTTGTTTCACATTCATCTTGATGACCTTAGCCTTCTTGGTTTTTCGAACCTCTTTCACGACCTCAAAGGTGTCATTGTTCTCGACTTGACAATAACGCTCGAATGCCCTGTTCGTCAGACCCGATGCCTTCAATGCTTTTTCCGTTCCCAGGAGCTTCGCTGTTTCGGTTGCCGTGGTATGCTTTGTGCCGGGATAGAGTGGAACACCATGCAGACCTATCTCGTCTGCGGCTTTTACCCACCACTTGTATAAATATTTCTCTCCAAAAATACTGTTCGGTTTTGCCCCGCCTACGCCCTTTATGTGACGGAAAAAGGGTATTTCAGGCAGGGCAGGGTACTCCCGCTGCAATGACCTCCATTCTTTTATATGATCTTCAAGTAATCGTACTGTCTTAAACTTGTTTTTCAGCTTGGTTGGATCATGGATTATAAGAAGGCCGCTCGGATCAAGACTGCTCTCTTTAATCCTGCGCAAATCGTCCGGCCTCAGTGCTGTGTAGGTAGCCAGAATGTCAATACCAAGCCATATTTTCGGGTTAATATGGTGGGAAAGCTCCTTTACTTTACTGATCACTTTTTCTTGAGTCTCCCAGTCGGTGATCTTGCGATACCCGAGAGTATATTCAATCTTTGGGAACTGGGGAAACTCTGCCAAGGTGATCACATTTCCACGACCCAAGCACCATTTCCAGAAGTCGTGCAGCTGGCTACAGTGGTTCGATCTAGTTTTATCTGAAATGGGCATACCGTTCTTCTGTTTCAACTGGAACAGATAATCGTCAATCATGCCCCCTGATATATCCTTGAGGTTTGTAGTGCCAAAATAATCTCTCGCGGTGTTGATGTAGTAGCATATTTTCCCGTAGCTTTTCAGGCTCTTCTTGCGCTCAAGGTATTTTGGGGCCAGGGACGCAAAGCTGTTCGGGCGAAGGCTTTTGTAGTCATCGGGATTAAATTTTCTTTTTCTCTGACTCGCCGTGCCTTTCTCATAGCGTAAGTAGTTCAATGACTGACAAGCAGACTCATAAGAATTGTGTCGCTGGTAGATATCTCCAGGAAATCGAACAATGAATTTGGTTGCCGCTTGATCAGGATGATCGGGGCAAAAGCATCCTCTCCGTTTTGGATTGTGCAGGAGATACTTTCCGCAGAGCGCACATTTTTGTCGTGTATATATACTCCCATCCATGCAAATAGCCTCCCCAACTAAGTTAGGAGGCATATTACACTTCGTATTTATTTTCGACAAGATCTTCATACCTAGTATATTCTACCGTAGTGAAAATTATTTGATTTTTCAGCAAAACCACCAATCGATAATGCCAGTGAGTTATTAAAATCGATGGTTTCGGGGAAAAATAAAAAATAAAAAAAATATTACTCCTGATAAACAAGTGGATCAGGAATGGCTGATTCAGAACACATCAAGCAATTCAATCCCCCCGAAGGGGGGCCTGCTGGTCGTCTTTTGACGAAGTAAAACCTTAGACAAAACAGGGTAATACAGAGAGGGCGAACAACAAAAAGCGTTATCGGATTTACTTAACAGTTCCCGATATACTTATGGATCAGGAGCGCCGCAAAAAAAACCGATATGCCGAGCTCATGGGGATCATAATCCTTCCATCTCCCATAAGATGGCCTGCTGGGGGTTTTTCTGTGGAATCATGATTTAAAAATCGGCACAAAAAAAGCCCGCTCGAAACGAGCGGGCTTTTTATCTATAACCTTCTTGGTCACTTTGAGTTGGAGCCGAGATATTGGGCAACGGTAGAGTCCCGGCCCAATCCATGGCCCATCTCCACCTTGATGATGCCACGGGCGGATTTGTCATAGTCTTTCCAATTCTCGCCCCTTGCTTTAATGGCTGCTTGCTCAAAGGCTTCCTTGCTCTCATATTTCACTCGACATTTAAATCCTGTCAACTGCTCATATCGTAACTGTGCATAGGCGTGACGTGCTGAATGAAATTTCTCGTATTTCTTGTTAGCCCCGGCTTTTTCAAGGATCTTATACCCTTTTTTCTCCCACTGGCTATCTCGCATATCAGGAGGTATCATGCTACCGGTCCCAGCCACGCTGCGAGCGTTCTCAATGGCGTTCCTTCCTTCGGGGCTTATCTCGGAGAGCACCCTCTCCTTTCCTCCCTTCGCCCCAGCGGCTACGTGGACCCGGCCATCAGGCAAAACATCCCTAGATGGATTAAACTTCCTCGCTTCCTCGTGCCTGAGGCCCAGGTGCCGACATAGTCCAAGTTGTGCAGCCACCCTGATTTCATGGTTACCGCCGGCCTTCAAATTTATCATGATCGAGGTAAGCTTCGCATCGGGCATAGATTTGTCGATGTTCTTAACATACTTAATGTTTTCCAAACCAAAAGCTGAATTTGCCTTGTGGATGCTGTTGTTACCATTGGCTTCCGCTGTGGCTCTTACGCCTGACAAATACTCTTTGATTGTCTTGGTTTCAAGCCCACGGTCCTGCCAGGATTTGACAACAGCCCCAACGTGCTTATTCGTAACATTATCCCATTTCTTCACGCCAAGACCTTGATTTCTCAATTCCTTGACGAACTGATTGACCTCCTTGAGATGAGCTACCCTGGTTTTTGAAGAGCCGGGGTACCTCGTCCTGGTTGCCGCTCTCATTAGTGAATCTTTTGCTGGTTTGAATCTCATAAACGCACTCCTTTTTCTTTTATTTGCCGGGTGAGTATTGGCCCGGCAAAACCGCTCCCATCGGAGATAGAAGCGGTTTTGCCGGGCCAATAAAAGGGGTTGGTCAACGTGGGGTTGTCCGTTGACACTGATTTGGTGTTTCCATCAGCGTCCTCATTACGAGGAGATACGGAAGCTCACACCCTTATGGCTTCAGCTCAGATGAGCTGGTCAAAAGAATTAGGAGGGAATCCGAGGCAATTTGTTCCCATTTTTATGGATTGAATGGTTTAACTATTGATAAACACGCGATAAAATGATTCTTGGATAGCGCGTCTGTTTCCCCTTTATCTCTTACGAGATAAAAATCTAAACAGACGCGCTTATTTGAATTTGAATTGGATTGATCCTGGAATGATGATTTTCATCGTGCGCAACAAAAGATGTGTGCCAAGATAGAAATCTATTCCGGATACACTGATATCCTTTAGAACACTGAATGGCGTTTTCCTTAGCGGAAAACTTTTTGATTTTCTCGCATGTGCAGAAAGCCCATGCATGTTCTCTTGTCATCAGCCGATGGCAACAATAGTGCTCATCTCGACGATTGTCGATATACTTAAATGTTTGTAGAGGTTACCTGAAAACTTCTTTATCAGGTAACTACTTTGACCGCTCGGGGCGGCTCAATGACTGATTATATCAGTCAAGGATATGTTATGATCTGTATATAAGCATATTTTCACTATAATGTCAAGGGATTTTTGACATACCTAAACATTCTTGCGGTCAACGGCCAGATGGGTGAGGAACGATTCGATCTCGTGTTTGCCCATGCCCCTTGGATGGCGCATGTTGTGAAAACCCACATAATTCCTTATCCAGAAAAGGTAAGACCGCTCGGTACGCAGGGAATAGTGCTTTCTGCGGAGCACCCATCGGATCTGCGCAGAAAGCTTGGGCGCGCCCTGGTCGTTGGATCTTTTT
>JAAYWE010000247.1 GCA_012516755.1 Treponema sp. | reverse complement strand
CGAAGAAAATTTACAAGAGCCAAATATTAATCTGAAATAATTCTGATAGGAGTTCAACGCCAGCATCCCTGTTAACTTTTTATAGGAGGAGAGGCCATGTTCTATGACGACACGCAGATAGATGAATTTGTAAAAGAGCTGAAGATTCCAGGCGGCCAGAGCTATGTCGAGCATACCGCAAAAGCAATTGGGCCGATGCTGATTAAGCAGCCCTGGCTCTACAAAACGTTTGGCGTGTACTGGTGGGCAATGAAAGACGCATTGCGAAAATATGCTCCAAAGCCAGGCGCGTGGTACATGGGGAAATATGACGATGTTGTGATGAAAGCGCGAGCATGGCACGGGGACGAATTCCGGACAATTCTAGCCGCTGCTCATTATCATAGTGATATGGGCGAATTAAAAAGGGATCACGAATGGTTTGACAAGTACGGCAATGAACATATATATGCGCTTGAAGACCCGAACGGAGATGAGGTCAGGGGGTAGCCCGTGAAAATGATGGTTGTTAAGGCACTGAATACGTCGAAGCTCATACGAAAGCCTGTCATGGTTACGCGTGGGGGAAAAACCTTCCAGCAGCATAAATGGGTGCGGCCTGAAGATATGCCGGCTCCGCAGCGCACGAATATGAAAGTTGAAGTTGAAGGATATCCAGACGAAACAAAGGGCGAACAGTCGGAAGCAGTAAAGCGGCTTCTTGATCCGTCAAATCAAAAGCCTTGTAAGCGTGATGAACTTTTGCAGCCTTCCGGCGATATCGATACTCTCTACAAAATGGCAGAAGAAGTACGCGCCGATTTTAGAAAAGTTATGGAAGGATTAAAGGAACAGCTTGGCGCAAGCGAGCTTCTTTCACGGCCGGTACTGAAAAACAAAGAGCGCGTGATTGAGAAGATGAAAGAGGATGGTGCGAAGGACGCAAGCCAGATTTACGATATCGACGGGCATACGCTTGTGTTTAATGATCTTGAGAGTCTGTCGAAAGCAGTTGACTTCTTCCAGAAAGACCCTCGCGTGATGCGCATAAAAAACTATTATGCCAATCCGACACCGCTGGGATACCGGGGCGTCAATATCAATGTAAAATTACCGAATGGGATGATCTCAGAAATTCAGCTCAACACAAAAGCGATGATTGAAGCGAAAGAAAATTATGGGCATGTTTTTTATGAGGTAGCGAGGGAAGCGGAAGGACAATTGCCCCCTCCGCCTCCGCCTGCGCCATACCATTATGCAGTATTGGCGCAGAAAAAGCTCTATGCTTTTGCTTGGGAAGTGTCGCGAGGCCAGCAGGATTCCGCCAATTTGAGCGCCTCGCTTTTTGATATTTCTCTCCCGCTTTGGAGTATGTCGGCAAAGATACTTGAGTCGCATGGTTCAAGTTGGCTTTCAGAGCGCACCCGGAAAAGATTCCAGGATTTTGGATCGCGCGCAAAGGGCACGTCGTCCCTTTCAAAAAATCTCAATGATTCAAAGTCTGAGATTGAAGGCATGTCTAAATCCTCCCGTATAGATAAGTATACAGCATTAGCGCTACACGCGTAACATGGCGCATTGCCTCATCGAAAATTTAAGCGAAACGCTATCGATGCGTCATTATAAAATCTAACCCAAAGTACACTCCATGCAATGGTTTGGAGGCACCATATGGGGCTCAGTATGCAAGAACGACATCGGGTCATCGCAGAAACCGCAGCATAGTGAGTACTGAATGACGCGCGGTTTTAGCACTTAGGAAGCTATAAAGGCAGAGAAATTCGGAGGCGATGCGGGGCTTCTGTTTGGCAGGGGGTGAAAAAGTATGGCTTGCCTTCGGAAAACCTTGCTATGGCAGAGCCTATCGGCGACAGCGGACCAAGAGTGAAAACAGCGTGCGGAATTCCTTGATTATGTAGAGGGAAATGATTGGGACAGTACAGGGAAGTGATTGGGAAGTGAGAGGGAAAGCGGACTTAGGACGTAGGACATAGGACATAGGACATAGGACATAGGACATTGGATACTGATGGGGATGGCGTTTCGCAACGTGAAACTTTGCCAGCCATTAAGACGCCTACGGCGGCCGCGGCTGCGGCACAGCCGCTTAATGAAGATATTGAGCTTTACAATAAAATCAAAAAACCTTTACACTGAGCTTGGGGGTCATATCTGAGAGCGCTGCACCTGTCAAGAACAAAGGTATGAATTTTTTCTTCTCTTATGCTCCTTACCGATGACATCTATTAATTATCGCCACCCACATACCCATCGTTACGCTGTTTCGTTGCATTCATATCTTCGCCGTCTCTGCGACATGATGATGTCCAGAAAGGATTTCGCAATCAAAAAAGCGGATCTTGAAGATCCATGACCCCCACGCGCTTATCCTTTCTTGGACGAAACAACCGTATTGCAGTTGGTATGGTGTGGTTCTCTATACGCGCTTTTCGTGCTGAGTACCCAATATGTCGCTTCAGCCAAATGCCGTGCGACGGCACCAATCGCAATGCCATGCCCTTTTGTTGCCTTTAGCCTTTCATAGAGCTGAGCAACATGACGGAAATGCAAGGCTTCATGCCGCATGGAGAGTATATTCGCTGCCTCTACGAATGCCAAATGCAGATAATGATTGACATCGGCAGGAGTGTGCCCATACCGAACTTTGCCTCCAGACGCATGGACAGAAGGAGTAGTGCCTGCATAGGATGCATAACAAGCAGCACTGGGAAACCGTGTGATATCGCCTGTTTCATAGGCAATAACATGGCTGAGGATCGGTCCTATGCCTGGAATCGTCTGCAAAAGTGCTACTTCTGGCGCTGTGTTCTTGACTTCATGCATGCGCGCCTCAAACTCTTTTATCGCAGATTTCACCGCATCCAGCTATCCCAGGAGGTTCTGTACGGCAAAACTGGTATGGGGAGGAAGCAGTAAACGCGCAGCTTCCAAAGAAGCGCGGCCTTTCACATTGAACGCATCGCTCGTGGCATCAAAGGAAATGCCATACTTGCTGAAGCAGGAGAGAATGCGGTTCTTAAGGCGTGTAACCTCTCTGGTCAGTACCATTCTGGTACGAAAGAGCTCTCGTATGTCACGCACCTCACCGGAAGGTATCCACACCGTGGGCAAGGTTCCCGTTCGTTGCAGGGTATTCAGTCCCTTGGCATCGAGCCGATCGGTCTTCTTTGATGAGGCAAGCATCATTTTCGCTTTCCTCGCATTCACCAGTCGAGGTACCATCCCTGCCGCCTCGATTTCGTCTACGATCCAGTACCAGGAGCCTATCGTCTCTAAGGCGACAGGAGAGTTTCGTTCACAGCGCGAGAGAAATTCACGAATCTCGCCTTTCCTGTGTGTAATGCGCTGTTCCATGACGCGGTAGCCCTTCTCCTGATCTTCCACAACTGCATAGGTGTATCGCTTGTGCGAATCAAATGCGATATACTGCATCTCGCTGCACCTCCTTTGCGCTCATTCTTCCAATGAAGTAATTCTACTTCACATAGCGCGCTGGTGCAGCGCTCTCATATCATCAAAATGAGCCCTAGCAAAAAACCGCAGATATAACCGAATGAAGAAGGCAAATGGTCAACGGGGGCCAGAAAAGCTAGGTCAAAATGACCCAGCTTTTTCTTCAACCGCCGAAATATTAGCAAAACAATACAAATGGCCTACAAGGGGCTTCTATTTGGCAAGGGGTGAAAATATACGGCCTAGCCTTGCAAAATCGCGCTATGGCCTCCTATCAGCGACAGCAGGCAATGCATAGCACAGAGCCTTCGCGATATTCCGCTTGACAGCTGCTTCTGAGGGTGCTGCAATTATGCAAGTACCCTTGGGGGAATAAGCATGACCCTTCCGGGAGGATAAGATGAGCCACGACAATATGAACCAAAAAATCTAATTCTTGCTAAAAAGCTATCTATCTATTTTGATTAATCTTATATCGGTATAATTTTTTAATTTTGCATTTTGCTTTTCTTGTGCAGTTTTCCGATGTAGAATATGTGTTCGACAGGAGATAAAGATGGAAACGAGATTGCTTGCTTGCAAAGTGCTTTTAAGCCTTCTTGGGGCAGGAATCTCAACGGGAAAGGAGTAGAAAGAAATGGAACCTATCTATGACCAACAGGGGGAAACTGTTGGTTGGCTCAATGACAGTGTTATATATGATCGCGCCAACAAGTATCGAGCATTCGTGCAAGACGGCAACATCTTCACGTACAAAAGTAAACACCTTGGTACCCTCAATAGAGGTTTCTTTCGAGACAAGAAAGGCAACTGTATTGCGTTCATGAAAGGGGCTAAAGGTGGACCAATCCCACCGATACCGGAGATTTCCCCCATTCCACCAATTCCCCCGATTCCACCTATACCTCCCATACCTCCAATCGCACCAATCGGGTCACTTAATTGGAGCAAGCTGACATGGGAAGGGTTCTTGAATGGCTGAAAGGAATTTTCGAACAAGCCAAATCCAGCGTATGCGATAAATCGCGCCGCTGATTTGCGGCGTTAGGTTGATTCCGCTTCGCGGAGCAAAAAAGGAGGGGTTTATGCCTATTTCTGACGTTTCTGTAAAAGGCAGTTACATTCAAGTTTTTGATGGAGCAGGAAAAAAAGTCTCCGAGATGTTTGCATCCGGAAAAGAGGTTGTTGGAACAGCTTCCGATTTCTTTGTTGTCGTAAGCGGATCGTATATTCAGACTTACGATGAAAAATGCAAGAAAATTGCAGAAATGCTTTCATCTGGAAAAGAACCTCGTGGGGCATCAGGCAATAGTTTTACAGTCAAATCTGGAAGTTATATCCAAACATATGATAAGAACTGCAAAAAAATAAGCGAAAGGTTTGCATAAGACATTTTCACCTAGCAACTGCTTCAACCTGACAATGCCTGTTGTCATGGTTTGTGCTGTCGCTTCACTCAGCACAGACCACGCCAAGCTTTTCGGGCCGGAATTGCAGGTTAAGCCAATGTAAAACTGGTGTCATAAGCGCAGAGGAGTTAATATGCAAGTATGGGTTTTTAATTCTCCTGATGAAAAGGCTACTGATTTTATTTATTCTTCATTGCTTAAAGGATTTTCTCGTTTTGGCTGGAGCTATATTGATACGGCAGATTTAAATATCTTAGAGCGGAAACGATGGGAAGAGTTAAATGATGATGAAACAGAATGCTATCGCAAAACTAGTTTCTTATTGAATATTGAAATAGGAGATTGGATAGTTCACGTAAATATACCTGAGTGGGGAAAATGTACTGCAGCACAAGTAATTAGCACATATGAATTCGATAAAGAACACAATTCTATTGGTATTGATTATACAAATTTCGGCGACTATCGTCATTTAATAAAAATAGATGTTAATACATTAATTACTTTTGATAGAAACAATCATAATGTACTACCATATGTTAGCAGAAGACTGAAACTTCAGGGACACTATTGGACAATTAAAAAAACAGATGATTTCCTTCAATCGATTAATAATCTAAAATCTAATGCTGTAAATTTGGAAGGTAATATTACACATGGGCTTTATCACCTTAGAAATGATATTAGAAAGAGTTTGAAAGATATTTCAAGGATGATTCAAGAAAACCATCCAGGAAAGCAGTTGGAAGAATTTATAGCGCTGATATTTGAAAGAGTGCCTAATGTAGTTGATGTAAAAAGGAATGGTTCTGGTTGGGGCACAGATTATGGTGCCGATTTGATAATAACTTATAATACTGGCATACCAATACTTGATTTTCAAACGTCTGAAATCATTGTTGTTCAAGTGAAATCATTTACAGGATTGCATGACGATATAAATACTATCGAACAAATTGCAACTGCAATAGATAAGTATAACGCAAAGTCAGGTATTATTTTTACCACTGCTGTTGTAACAGATAGTTTTATTGCTAAAGTCAATGATAAATCAAAATCAATAGGTAAAGCTATTGGAATTATTTCAGGTGATGATGTTGCTAGCTTTGTGCTTAAATATGGCTCTGATTTATTATTTGATATTTAGCCTAACACACATAAGGCTTGGATAGTCAAGCAGTTCCTGAAAGAAAAAAATACAGTGACCTTTCCGGGAATGGAGAATTCAAATCTCGGATCCAGCTGCTTGACCGCTGCTTCTGAGGGTGCCACGATTATACAAATACCGTAGCAGAAATTAGTATGACACTGCCGGGGAAATACGATGGCCCCCGACATTTATAAGGGAGGCAAAAAATGGAATGGCGCAAGGCATATTCAAAAGCAAGCAACTTTCTTGCTGTGGCTCTGATAGCAACGATCTTTTCAGTAATCGTTTCATGCAATATTTTGGGGGAATATAACAATCCTGAAAATCATGGAAACACTAACTACTATTCTGTAACTTACGATGCGAACGGTGCAACGAGCGGCACGGTACCGGTGGATAGCAATAGCTATGCGGCAGGTGCAACGGTGACTGTCTTGGGGAACACGGGGGCCTTGCCAAGACAGGGTATAGTTTTGCGTGGTGGAATACAAAAGCGGATGGGACGGGGACAAACTATACGGCGGGCGGCACATTTACGATGGGATCGGCGAATGTGACGCTATATGCACAATGGATTATGCAATTCTCAGCTATTTCTGCGGGCTATTTTCACACCATGATCCTGAAGACCGACGG
>JAAYWE010000246.1 GCA_012516755.1 Treponema sp. | reverse complement strand
CCGCCAGCCTCGATGCGCACATCGTTGCCATTATCTATGACCTTGAATGGAACAAGTTTGATTTCATTCAATACTTCGCTATAGCGACGACCCATGAATCTCTTTATCGAGAATACAGTGTTCTCTGCATTTGTGATCATTTGGTTCTTGGCTGGCTGGCCTACGAGCCTCTCACCTTTTGCGGTGAAGGCTACAACCGAGGGCGTTGTCCTTTGTCCTTCAGAATTGGCAATTACAATAGGCTCTCCTCCCTCCATCACTGCGACACAGGAATTGGTAGTGCCCAAATCGATGCCGATAATTCTTCCCATATTTCTTTCTCCTTCTTTCTTGTCTATCTAAAAGTTACAAAACTATCCACCACAAAGCAAATCGAGCTCTTATCCTAGAGCGCTGTTCTCCTCCGTACTCTCAAAGAATGAAGAATCTTGAGTCTCTCCTGACACCTCTGTTGCTCTGGAGGGGGCCTCCGCAGGATTAGCCGGCATCATGACCTTTACCTTAGCTGTTCGAATAACTCGATCGTGCAGCTTATATCCGGGCATAAACTCCTGGGTAACCCTTGGTTCGTGCACATCACCTTTCTCGGAGAACATCGCTTCGTGCAAATGCGGATCAAAGACGGTCCCTTCGGCCTTATATTGCTTGAGACCATATTTCTTGGACAGAGTATCATAGAGCCTTTTCTGAATAAGGCGAATACCTTCGATGACTTTTTCGACATCGTTATGATTCTGCGCAACTGCATCCAGAGATCGATCAAAGTCATCGAGCACGGGAATAAGATCATTTAGAAGCATCGAGACCGCATATTGCTGAAATTCTTCCTTTTCCTTGACAACCCGTTTTCTAAAATTGACTTGCTCGGCAAGAATGCGCAGATACTTGTCGTTCAACTCCTCCAGCTGAGCCTTGAGGCGCGCTATCTCCTCATTGGCAGCCGCTAGTTGAGACTCCAGATCGCTCGTAGACTGATTCAACTGTTGCTTGTCGGCTCCATGTTCCATTGTGGATTCCTGAGCAGAAGGCGCATTCCGCGCGTTTTGATCTTGAAGGTTCTCCTGCTTTCTGATTTCCGATTGTTGTTCTTGTTCATGCTTGTGCTTAGACATTCTTCACCCTGCTAATAAAAAATAATATTATTGTCTTTCTTAATGAAAATACTAATTAAAAATCATGATCGTCAATACAAATGCTGCAATCATTCGCAATATTCTTTCATTAGATGTCAAAATTCAGCAGAGCGCGTGAAACCTACTCAGCCTTGACATTCGAAGAAAGTGTCGTACATTTAATATAAGGAGAGTATGCATTGCAATCCCAAAGACCGGTTCTCGTACAGCAGCAACGCTTAAGGCTCAACCCCAGGATGGTACAATCAATACATCTGCTCACCCTCCCTCTGCAAGAGCTGACTGAACAGATCAATCAGGAACTTCAAGAAAATCCGGCACTCGAACTGCTTACCGGCTCGAGCGAGATATCGCTCGACTTCATGGAATCGCACATCGATAATATGTCAGAAAAAGAGAACAGCCTAAATGAAGCCGAATACTCGGACGATATATTCGGATTCAATACCGATGATATCGACCATAACGCCATAATAGAACAAACAATAGCAACCGAAGAGTCACTCCAGGAACATTTGCTCAGCCAGCTCGGGCTCTTACCTCTCAATGAACAAGAGCGCAAAATCGCTGAAAGGATCATCCAGAATATCGATGAAAATGGTTTTCATATTCTGCCACCTTCGGAACTATGCAATGATTGCGATCCGGAAACTCTGAATCGCTTGCTATATCTCCTTCAAAGGCTCGATCCTCCGGGCACCTGCACTTCCGACTTTCGTGAAAGTCTCATAGTACAAACAGAAATTTCTCCCTCTGCTCCTCCAAAAACTATCGATGTCATTAAGGATCATTTCGAAGACCTCAGACTTCGCGATCGAAGTTCGATCAAAAAAGCACTCGGGCTCGATGATCGTCAAATAGATCGCATAGTCGAATTCATCCGAACCCTGGAACCCTTCCCCGGTCGCTCGTTCTCCAAAGCCAGACCCCGCTATATTGTGCCCGATATCGCGATGTGGCTGGAGGATGGCGAGATAAAAGTGCGACTGAATGATGATTTCGTTCCTAAGCTTGGAATCAACCGACTATATAGCGAACTTGCTTCTCAACCAGCAAAAGGTGAAGCCGAGAAATTTGCGCGAGAAAAGGTCGAAAATGCGCGCTTTTTCATAAATAGCATAAAAAAGCGCAATGAAACCTTGCTAAAGACCGCCTATGCAATAGCCGAAACCCAGAGAGATTTCTTTGTGGCAGGGCCAAAAGCGCTAAAGCCCCTCACATTAAAAGAAATCGCGGAAAAGATAGGAGTTCACGAGGCGACGGTTTCACGCGTCGCCAATGGCAAATATGTGCAAACTGACTGGGGCACTTTCGAAATGCGCCGTTTCTTCACCAATGCTATAAATCAAGAAAAGGGCAAAAACATCTCCAAAGAGGCAGTAAAAGCCGAAATTTCTCAGATAATTCAAGAACTGGAGGCAAAAGGCGAAAAAATCTCCGATCGTATTATTTCTGAGATTCTCGCCCGGCGGGGAATGAAAATTGCTCGCCGGACGGTGGCCAAATATCGTGGCGAGCTCGGAAAGTAGACCGAGCCGATGATTCTCATGCGCTTGGCCTGGCCAAGGCACAAATAATCTTTGAGGAGGTCATTATGAATATCGACGTCCGTTCTGTGCACTTCGATCTTAGCGAACAGAGTAGAGAGTATCTGAATACTAAAATCAGCCGGATCGATTACGCAAAGGACTTGATCGTCGATCTTCTTTTCGTCTTTACTAAAGACGCCGGACGGTTCCGATTGGAGGTAACCGCGAACTTTCGATGGGGTAAGCAGGCGCACCTCGTTGTTACTTCACCAGAACTAAATGCAGGCATCGATGTGCTTATCGACAAGCTAGATCATAAAATAGTAAAGGAAAAAGAAAAAATTCAGAAAAAGAACAAGTGAGAGCAGCTTATACGGCGGCGGTTCTTCATGCAAACGGAGGCCAAAAAACAGCTCAAAAACGAGGCCTTTCGAGACTGCCATTGCAGCCGGCTGAAGACCGCCGTTTTTTATTAGATTTACCACTTTTGCAGGATGATGTAGAATAATCGTGTGAAAGAAAAAGAACCTGTCAATTTTACCGTTCTCGATCTTCTAAGCCTCGAACTAAAGGAACACAACGATCTCAAGCTCCAATGCACAGCGGGTCGAGCCGGGCTCAGCAGAGAAATCAGTGTACCAGATCTGAATAGGCCAGGCCTGGCTCTGGCGGGATTCTACGATTCATTTGCCTGGGAGAGGCTGCAAATATTCGGTCGAGGCGAAAGTGCCTATCTCCACAAAATTGAGGAAGACGGGGTGGCGGCTCAAATATACGAAAAGCTCTTTTCGTACCAAATCCCTTGCTGCATTTTTACAAACGGCATTAGACCGACCGATCTCTTTGTCTCAAATGCCGAAGCAGTAGGCTGCCCTGTGCTCATAACCGAACTGAATTCGATGGAATTATCCATTCGGATTATTCGGATTCTTCACGACATCTTTGCACCTAAAATGATCATGCATGGCGTGCTTGTCGAAGTGTTCGGCATAGGAATATTGCTGACAGGTGAATCTGGAGTAGGAAAGAGCGAGACGGCCCTGTCATTGATCGAAAGAGGCCATAGGCTCGTCGCAGACGATGTTGTGGAGATTCATTGCCTTAATGGCAGCCTGCTCATGGGCCAGGGGACAAACAAAGTCATAGGGCACCACATGGAGATACGAGGTCTCGGTATAATCAATGTGACGCATCTATTCGGAGTAGGCGCCATTCGAGATAAGAAACAGATACAGCTCGTCATACAAATCGAAGATTGGGATCCTAAGAAAGTCTATGATCGAATCGGCACAGATGAATTGACGATGGAAATACTTGGCGTAAAGATTCCGAAGCTAGAAATTCCCGTTAAGCCCGGCCGCAATTTAGCCATCATAATCGAAACGGCCGCAATGAACGAGCGACTCAAAAAAATGGGATATCACAGCGCAAGAGAATTCAACCAGAATATCCTGCGGTGGCTCGAGAGCGAGAGCGCCCGCACCATGTTTTTCTCCCGAGACGATTATTAGATCATTTTACTCATGTACTGTCGGGCTTATTGAATGCAAACCTGCATTCGAAGTATTATGACTGCTATTGGCCTTGAATCTTCTTCTTGGAGCCCTTATGGTAGAGCTAGAGACAACAATTAAGAATCGTGCCGGTATCCATGCCCGTCCTTCTGCCCTTATTGCCCAGACTGCAATTAAATTCGCATCTCGCATATACCTCGAAAAAGAAGGAAATCAGATCAATGCTAAATCCATAATGGGCATAATTACCCTCGCCGCGAGCTTTGGCGCCAAAATCAAGATAATCGCCGATGGCGCCGATGAACAAGAGGCCGTAAAGGCCATAGCGGAACTTTTCGAATCCGGCTTCAACGAAGAGCTTGGATAAAGAAGAGCCCATAGAAAGCCCATAGAAATATGGGGCTTGCGTGTTTTGCAGTTCTGTGTTGTATACTATACAAAGATACAGGAGTCTGCATTGAAAGATCTTACCGATCGACAGAAGCTAATCCTCAGCTTCATCCGGGAGTATATTCAAAAAAACAACTATCCGCCAACGGTAAGAGAAACGGCACGAGCCTTCTCAATGTCGGTCAAAGGCGCATACGACCACATAAAGGCTCTCGAGAAAAAAGGTTACATCAAGACCACAGAGAAACGCTCTCGCGCAATAGAGTTGGTCTCGCCCCCCGAAGACAATACGGCTGT
>JAAYWE010000030.1 GCA_012516755.1 Treponema sp. | reverse complement strand
AAATGTAAATGCAATCATGCTGAAGTTTCGTCTATTGACGTTGTAAAAGCCCTTTCTTACTATGATAGAATGCGTGAATCTTCTGCGAGATCTATTGGAGTCTTTCTCTCGGAAATTAGCAAAGGAGAAAAACTCGCTAGGTCGCTCAGAGAATGTGGCGCTTCTGTCGCGATCCTGAATGGATATTCGGAAGATCTTTCACGACAATTCGATTGTATCGTCGCGGAGATTGGACTGCTCAAAGAAAGAGAAATCCAGGCTGTTCTAGACAGCTCGACTGCTCTGGTGCTACTCGAAAAAGCTGCGGAAGAGTTGCATAGAACTGAAGATGCCGAATATTCTTTAGGGCAATTCTCGAACTCTGCACTTCTAAGGATTTTGCCCAGAAATGCATCCAGCTCGAGAATCAAATGTACTATCTATCAGCTATTTGCAAAGAAGGATAGTTTACTCTCGTCTAAAAACACTATAGCGGCCGCGCAAAGCCAGTTGCGGACACTGCTATCCTCTCTTCCGGATATTGTATATGTACTGGATGAACAGGGCTATTTTCTTTATCTAAATGAATCGATTGGTCTGTTGGGCTATCTGCCTTCGGAGTTGGTTGGAAAGCATTTCGGTACAATTATTCATCCGGAAGACAGACCAAATATCTCGCGAGATCTTGTTGTTGAGAAAATAAGGCAAGACAATATAATGCCCGCAAATCCTCCAAAACTCTTCGATGAGAGGAGATCGGGTTCGCGCATGACAAGAGAACTGGAAGTACGACTTCTGCATAAAGATGGACATGTAATCTATGCAATGGTCAATGCTTATGGAGAAAAGGCCTTCGATGTTCCGCTTTTCTCGGATGTGGTTGGCAAAAAGCTTCAGACCATAGGGGTAATTCACGACATCAGCGCAATGCATCTCTATCAAGAAAGCCTGGAGGAATCTCTGGCTGCAAAAGAGAGGCTTCTTCGCGAAATTCATCATAGAATAAAATCAAATCTACAGTTGGTGGCTAGCTTGGCTCACTTAAAGCAGATCGATGCTCGATCTTCGGCGGCTATCGAGGTTTTGAGAGATCTAGAAACGCAGATAAAGAGCATTGCGCTTGTCCATGAAGCTCTTTATCAATCGGAGAGAATCGATCAATTGTCTGCGAGGGACTTCTTTGGACAATTCTGTCATTTTGCAGAAGAAGCTCTGGAGAGGGTAGGGTCCACGGTACAAATCAGAGTGTCCGCCGAAGATTATCCTCTGGATCCGAATCTCCTTGTTCCGCTTTCGCTTGCCTTGCTTTATCTCCTGGAAGGCGCTTATAAGGTTAGCTATGATAGACACGAAAAGGTGGAGGTTTCGCTTTCTTTTATGCGCGGACAAGATGGCATGCAGATCATTGAGATGAATGGAGAAGGGATTCTAGAGAACGCAAATTCCATTGTCATGCAAGCTCTGTTGAGACAAGCCCATACAAGCTTGATAATACCCAATACAGAGAAGGGTAGGCCTTCTTGCCATCTAATTGAGGAAGCAAAGTCTTAAATGTGTATCAGGTAATATATAAAAATCATTATATTAAAGGCATGGAGGAGAAGTTGATGCATCAGATTTATGATTTTGCAGTTATTGGAGCAGGCGCAGCAGGGCTCTCCGCCGCTCAGTATGGAGCCCGTGCCAACCTAAATACAATTGTAATCGAAGAACTAGCCCCTGGAGGTCAGGCTCTTTTTATAGATAAACTGGAAAACTATCCTGGTATTCTAGAGCCCATCAATGGCCTTGAACTTGCCGAGCGTATGCAAAGGCAAGCTGAGCAATTCGGCAGCTCTTTTTTCGAAGCGAGCGCATTATCAGTGCGCAAGGAGAAAGGCCACTTCATAATCGAGACGAGTGCTGGACCTCTGGAGAGTCTCACGGTTCTCATAGCTACAGGCGCAAGACATAGGCGGCTTGATATCCCTGGAGAGCAGGAATTCGTAGGCAAGGGCGTTTCTTATTGTGCTACTTGCGATGGGCCATTTTTCAAGGGAAAGCGTATTCTTGTGGTGGGTGGGGGCGATTCTGCCTGTGATGAGGCTATCTATCTATCAAAACTTTCCGACAAAATTGTCATGATACATCGTAGAGATCGCTTTAGAGCACAAAAGGCTCTCTCCAGCCGAGTTCTCTCCAACCCTTCAATTAGAGTCCTCTTCAACACCGTTGCCAAAGAGATCAAAGGCGACTCGAAGGTCCGTTCTGTTGTCCTGGAAAACACCGTTTCGCATGAATTGACCGAAGAGCCCTTCGATGGAATATTCATATTCGTTGGTTCCACACCTCAAACCGCCTTTCTCAAAGATATAGGTGTGCAGTTTGACGAATCGGGTTATATCCTGACTAATCCTAACATGCAGACAAGCATTGCAGGTTTATTTGCCGCAGGCGATGTTAGAGCAACTCCATTCAGACAAATTGTCACTGCGGCCGCGGATGGTGCAATCGCAGCCCGATCTGCCTCAGACTATATCGACGAGCAAAGAGGGCAGACTTATCGATGAATCGATGAGAGGTATGCATGAAAAAATCGATGAATTTTTGTACGCTTGATTCTGTGCTCAGAATTCCGATTGAACTCGTATGTGGTGTAGATGAAGCAGGAAGAGGTCCACTTGCAGGTCCTGTTGCCGCAGCTGCTGTTATTTTGCCTAAAGGCTTTCCCATTGCAATACTCGATGACTCTAAGAGGATGAGTGCTCGCCGCCGTGAGGAGGCTTATTGCATTATCGTAGAACAAGCGCTGGACTGGGCAGTGGGATGGGCTACCGTAGAAGAAATCGAGAAGCACAATATTCTGATGGCGAGTCTGCGTGCCATGGAAAGGGCTTTTGGGGGGCTATCTCATCTTCCAGCGCTCGTTGTTGTAGATGGTCTTTTTGCTCCATCTCTGAGCATGAATGGGACAAATATAGAAGCGGCTACCATGGCTAAAGCGGATGGCCTTATCCCTGCTGTAATGGCCGCTTCCATACTCGCAAAAGTGGCTAGAGATCGCCTGATGGATTGTCTCGATTGCATTATGCCTGAGTATGGGTTCAGAAAAAACAAAGGATATCCAACTAAGGCGCATCGAGCTGCCATAGAGCGCTTTGGTCCATCGCGATTTCATCGAAAAGGCTTTCAATTATTGATTCAATCCGATGCGCCGCTTTTCGATTCTCTGGAATCTCCCGCAGAATGAGGTTTCTTTTTAATAACAAATCGACGAGGAGCTCGCGATGAACTCTCATGTAACGCCTGATGAGTCTGTCGGGGCTCTTGCCTGGTTCGAGAAGACTGTATAGCCGCTCTATCCGGTTTGGGCCTTTGACTGGCTTTTTCCATATAGCCGGCTGCGGTTCTCAATGCTCGCATGAAGCCTTCCATGTTTTCCTGGAATATTACGATTGAGCGCCTATCGAAGGTTTCTGTCTCAGTAGGCTTGCTCTCCACAATGGACAGAAAAATGTCACCATTCCTATTTTCTTTTACGTTAAAAAAATAAGTCCTTCCTTCACAGATGAACCTTGTAGAGAACAGTTCGCCGCGAATACCCATCGGAACTCCTTTTGTATGCGCCTATCCTACATTATTTTGTCTGGGCGCGGCAAGGAGATCGGCCTCGGTGACCAATCCTGCATGCCATCTGCGTAGCCAAGCCTCGTCTGAACATGTCCCGTTTTTGATATCTACCTCAATGCGGAATACAGGTTCTGTGCCCGAAGCTCGCATCCAGAGGAACGCCCTGGGTTCGTCCGCCTTATCGTAGAGTACGATTCGAAGTCCTCCATTCTTTGAGGAGCCAAAATCTGATTCAACCTCAAATTCATCAGGCCCGAGAGATGCAAATGCTCTCCATGAGACAATGTCGAATCTTTGCTCAAGTTCGGGTAGCATTTTAGGCCATTCCTCCAGGAAAAGTCTTTGGTAGGCCTTCTTGAGTTCGATTTTATCTACGGCATGTATTTTTAGCGCAGCATGAGGCTCGAAGGCGCTCGTTGTAATCCATTGTGGCAGGCTTTCTATGACATCTTCGAGATTATAGCCAGACTGGTAGCGCTCGGGACTATCAATTGCCTCTAGCCAGAGATTGAAACAGGTTTCTTTTTTCTCTGCGTCGCCAAGCCTTAGTAAGCGAATTATAGATCCAATAGTGGATAAAGGATCGCGCACTTTTGAAGGATGAGTTATATTGCCTCCATTAGAGCCTTCGCCAAGAATGCGGACTGTCCATCCTTCTGCTCTGAGCTTTTCTGCGCGGCAGACAACATTGGCCTCGCCTGTCTCGGTCCTGAAGACCTTTGCTCCGAATACTCTGGCTATGGCTTCAATGCGCATACTCGTCGCATCGTTGACTACGATGGCGATTCTGTTTTTCTCGCCTTTCCATTGCATGTACGCTAGCTCGGATAGGCAGGCCAAGGCAAAGACCTGTTGCGCTTCCAGAGGAATCGCCTCTCCAAGTCTATTGCCATAATACACAAGATTGCCTCGATCTCCATCGCAATCCGGAACATAGCCAAGAGCATAGGCTGCATTCTCATTGTGAGCCAACTGCAAAGCCTTTCTGCAATCATCGAGCGATTCGTTTTCTGGTACGATTCTATGGGCAAAGACGCCAGGTTGAATGTTCAAAGCCCTTGTCTGAACTCCGATTCCGGAGAGCCAATCCAAATCGATGCTCTGTGTCCGTGCTGATCCATTGAGCTCTGCAATTATGCCAAAAGGTCGCTTT
>JAAYWE010000245.1 GCA_012516755.1 Treponema sp. | reverse complement strand
TGCCTCTATTTGTGGCACAATATCGAGATCTTGAATATCGACAGCCATCAGCGTGCCGCGCCCTTTCATCTGACGCAAGAGCCATAGGCTCCAGGAACCGGGCGCTGCACCTACGTCGAGGATGGCGGGACCGGTCCCAGTCCCAGTCTGGCTGCGCTCGGGGGTGCCGCGCCTGCCGTCCAGGCCATTCAGAAGCCCAAATTTTCTTACGATCTCTTCAAGCTTGTATACAGAACGGGCCGGATAACCCTCTTTTTTTGCACGCAGTGTCCAGTAATCGGGACGTTCATAGCCAGCCATAGCGATCCTTTTTGCAGCCCTGCACTGTTTGCAAAGGTCCCGAGTGCTAGAGCACTTGGAGCCCAAAATTTTGGAGAGCTTCTTCGAGGCAAAATGCCCCTTCAATAATAATCAGCTTACCTTGGCAAGGAGCCTATTGAGTCGATCTCCAAAATCGTTCGGCACCTCGAAGTGTTCTCCCTCAGCCATCATGGCCTCATAGAAGAGCATGTAGGCCAGGTCCTCGAGTTCTTGCACAACATCGATATCTCCGCCGCTCAGCTCCTTCCTAGTATCGAGCGTTACAAGGCGCTCTACAAGTGGATGCCCGGCATTTATCTCGAGGATAGGCTTAGATTCGGGCATCGGCTCATTTGTAAGGCGTTCCATTAGCTTTCGGAAGGCTGGAGTAGGCTCGTCCTTGTCGAAGACTACGCATGAAGGGCTTTTGTCGAGCCTTTTCGAAAGTCTTACGTCTTTTACTCGCTCTCCGAGCACTTTTTTGAGTATAGCTATAGCTTTCTTGCCTTGTTTTTCGTGCTCATCTTTTGCCTTGGAAGCTGTCAATTCATCCTCTGCATCTATTTGCTGTACATTCTTGAACTGCATGCCATCGAACTCCCCTATGCCGCTAAAGGCGAGTTCGTCTATCTCGTCGGTACCTAGGAGAACTTCAATTCCCTTTTCGGAAAAAGCTTCAAGGAGCGGCGAGGCTCTCAAGCGCGCTTCATTCTCTCCTGTAAGAAAGTAGATAGTCTTTCGATTCTCCCCAGCACGAGCCTTATAGTCAGCAAGGCTGGTCCAACCTTCTACCTCAGTGCTCTTGAAGCGCACAAGCTTAAGGAGCGACTCGCGATTATTCCAATTAGAAAGAATTCCTTCCTTGATTTGGGGATTGAATAGCGAAATAAAGGTATTGAATTTTTCGGGATTTGTATCGGCAAGCTGTTCAAGCTCGCTGAATAGCTTCTTGAGCGTCGCTTGTTGTATGGTCATCATAACCCGGTTGTGCTGCAGTATCTCTCGACTTACATTTAATGGCAGATCGTCCGAATCGATTATGCCTCGCACAAAGCGGAAATAGGGAGGCAGAATCTGGAGCTCTCTATCAGTTATAAATACCCGCTTTACATATAGTTTTATTCCTTGTTCATGAGTTGGAATGTATAAGTCAGCAGGGACATGAGATGGAATGTACAAGAGTGATGTATATTCGATTGTCCCTTCCGCCTTTGTGTGAATCCAGAGAAGGGGGTCTTTCTCATCGCCAGTCAAAGATTTGTAAAAGTCGATATAGTCCTTATCGGTGAGCTCCGACTTGGAACGGCGCCAGAGAGCGCTGGCGCTATTGACTTGTTCATCTACGATTTTGGTTTCGGCCTTTGCGGGATCCTTTGCATAGGTCTTTTCCTTGGAGACAAGGTGAATTGGCCAGGCGATGTGATTAGAATATCGCTTGAGAAGTTCTTCGAGTCTCCAGCGGAAGAGAAACTCTTCTCCTTCCTCATTGACATGTATAATGACATCTGTCCCAAAACCAGCTCGTACGGCTGGTTCTATATCGAAACCGGTCTTGCCATCGCTCTTCCAGATAAAAGCCTTATCGGTACCTGCCTTGAGGCTGACTACTTCGATCTGATCTGCAATCATAAAGGCCGAATAGAAACCAACTCCAAACTGCCCGATCAGATTCGATACTTTGCGCTCATTTTCCGTGAGCTGTTCCAGAAAGGCTCTCGTGCCGGAGCGAGCGATAGTTCCTAAATTGTCAGCAAGCTCCTGTAGGTCCATTCCAATTCCATTGTCGGAGACGGTAATAGTCTTGGCTTCTTCGTCTAGCGTCACCGTAATCCGTGGCTCGAAGCTGAGAGTCTTGAAGGCATCGTCCGAGACAGTAAGGTATTTAAGCCTATCGATCGCATCCGATGCATTCGAAACCAGTTCGCGCAAGAAGACTTCTTTGTGTGAATAGAGTGAGTGTGTTATGAGGTCTAAAAGTTGGTTGACCTCAGTTTTGAAGGTATAGTTTGGCATCTGAGAATCTCCTGAAAAGCAGATGTTGCGGTTGAAACCGGCAATTTAGTTATTCGTTTATAATATAGCAAATTTTTGGCCAAAGGTGAATTTGAGCGATGTTCGCTATTTTATTTGGCTACAATCGCACAAGTCTGCAAATATATATTTTTATGATTTTATACCAGTGTCTTTGTGTCGATTCGACGGCTAACTCGATTGGCTCGATAAAGTACTACATTAATTGCTTAAAATTTGCGATAATTAATAATTTAGGCAAGGAGAAAAAGCAAAGTGCCAGAAGGCTTGCGTAGAATAAAGGAGAGAGAAAAGCGTTGGTATAGCCGTCTGGCGGAGGGTCTAGCAAGTTTTTTTATTGCTCTACAAGTTGCACTAAGACGCTTACTCACGTGGGGAAGGACTCGCTTAGTTTTTGCTATGATCCCACAAAGCGAAAGACCCTCCCGGAAGTTCGAGATTCGCCGTTTTTCTCTTTTGGCAATAGTTTTGGTTATAGTACTCTCGGTTAGCGCCGCAATCATTTCAATAGGAGCCTATAGTGCAAAATCAGTAAGAATAATCTCTCTGGAAGCACAACTTTCCGATGCATATAAAAGTATCGATCGAATGCGGGAATCTAACGAGAACCTACTTTCGGAGACGGCTAAATTCGAGGAAAAGCTTGAGCAGGTAATAGAGATTGCGCAGAGCAAGGGAAAGCCCACAGTTAAGCAGAGTACAAGCGAAGAGATACTCAAGGTTGCAGGCTTGTATGATCCAACTTTGGGACAGTTGTCCAATGATCCAGTGAGCCGTGATCTCCTAAAGCTCAATAGCATCGCAGATGCCTTGGACAAGAGTTTAGGAGCACTAGATGATATCGCGAAGATGATTGCGAGCCAAAAGGATATAATGACAGAAGTGCCAAACATCTGGCCAATCAAGGGGAACCTGGGGCACATAACCATGTATTTTGGGCAGAATGAGAATCCTTTTTCTACAGGACAATGGTATTTGCACACAGGTATCGATATTTCGACTAACCGAATTGGAGATGCGGTCCTTGCCACGGCAGATGGCAAGGTCATCGACATACATTATGATTCTTCTCTGGGCAATTCCATCACAATCCAGCATAGCCACGGTTTTACAACGCGATATGGGCATCTCCGAAGCTTTGCTGTTAAGAAAGGCCAGCGGGTCTCTCAAGGCGATGTAATTGGCTATCTTGGAAATACTGGGAAAACAACGGGGCCACATCTTCACTACGAGGTATATCTGGGTACGAGCCTTATTGATCCTCTGCGTTTTCTGAGTATACGCAAGGAGTACCATGAGTAGACGCGATTTTTCGGATTGTATGATAGGAGAAGGTTCTAAGGTAGATGGGACTATAGATGCTCCAGGCATGGTGCGCATTGATGGAGAATTCTCAGGCGATATAATAAGCGCCTCTTCTGTGATAATCTCGAAAAATGCCGTAGTTCATGCTCAAATAAATGCTCGGCAGCTCGTGGTCGCAGGCATATTCTCCGGTAGCGCAATTATCGAAGGGGGAGTGCGCTATGCAGAGACTGCCATAATCGAAGCGGATTGCACGGGCAGATTTCTTGTTGTAGAGGCAGGCGCCCTGGTAAATGGGCAGTTTGCGCGCATAGATGTTGAGGACTAATACTGGAGAGCTACATAGGCATAAGGTCTGTGAAGCTGCAATGTTACGATATAGTTTGTATCAGGAGTAAATAATGTCTATTGAATATAATGATCAGGAGCTACCGGAAGATATACTCGATATCCTTGGGGAGGAGGAGTTCGAAAGCCCTAAGGCATTGAAACCTAAGCCAAAAGACACGGAGAATTTCCCTCAGCCTATTTACCGGCTAAAGACTTTACATTCGAACGAGACTTTTCATGCCTACTATGTATCGTTGGAAAATAATGAACATTTTATGACGCTGTGCGAACTTGAGGCTGCTCTAGCAGGTCCGCGTCAAGCAAATAATGGTACGTCGCCTTCTGAAGAGGCCTGGAATTGTAAGCATGGTTCAGCTAGTGCGGTAACGGAGGCTCTTCAAGCAGAGGCCATTCAAGAAGAGGCTCTTAAAGCAGAGGCCATTCAAGAAAAATCCATTCAAGAAGAATCCATTCAAGAAGAGGGTATTCAGGCAGAGGTTATTCAAGCAGATGCTATTCATGCGAAGAGCGAGCTCATTCCCAATAGAGCGCTTGTCATTGCGCCCACCAAGTATGGAAAGGATTTGGTGATGGTGCTTGGAGTGGTGCACGATCTCTCCATGGTGAATGCAGATGAGCTGGTTGCAATAGAAAGACCGGCCACGGTCGATGATTACAGGCGCTATCTAGAGAATCTCGAGCATGAAGAAGAAGCCTTCTCCAAATGCAGGGAATGCATAGAAGCCCACAATCTTCCGATGAAGCTTATCTCGGCGCATTGTCTTTTGGAGGATAGCAAGATATTGTTTTTCTTTACCGCCGAGAGTCGCGTGGATTTTCGCGACCTGGTCAAGGATTTGGTCGGAATTTTTCATGCGCGAATCGAGCTAAGACAAATTGGAGTCAGGGATGAGGCTCGCGTTACAGGGGGCGCGGGGGTCTGCGGGCGCATTCTCTGCTGCCATGGCCTTTCGGATAAGCTCAATCCCGTTTCGATAAAGATGGCAAAAGATCAGAATCTCTCTCTGAATTCGGTCAAGATTTCGGGTCCATGCGGAAGGCTCCTCTGCTGTCTCAGCTATGAGCACCAATTCTACAGAGATGCTCGTCGCGAGCTGCCGAACGAAGGCGTCCGCTTCACCTATGATGGAATTCTATTCAAGGTTATCGAAGTCAATGCGCTTCTGAACAAAATTCGGATCTCCGGAGAAGATGGTCGGATCCTCGATATGGATGCAGCCAGGCTAAAGTACCTGGATGGCCACTGGACGGTCATCGAAGAAGATAATTGAAGAAAACTAGAAGAAGAGACGACTAAGCGGAGATAATATTCCTAATCCACAATTCTTATGTGTAGCTCTTTGAGCTGTCGCTCGTCGACTTCGTTTGGACATTGATCCATTGGGCTCATCGCAAAGGAGTTTTTAGGAAACGCAATTACTTCCTTGATTGAGGTTTCGCCAGCCATGACCATTACTAGCCTATCGAAGCCTGGTGCTATGCCGCCATGGGGAGGCGGACCATATTTGAAGGCTTCGAGCAAAAAGCCAAATTTCTGTTGTGCTTCTTCATCGCTAAGGCCAACTATGCGGAAGATCCGCTTCTGCAGCTCGGGGTCATGGATCCGGATGGATCCGGAAGCCACTTCGTATCCATTCAGAACTAAGTCATATAGATCGCCCTTGACCGAACCCGGGTCGGCTTCGAGAGTCTCATGGTACTGAGCTTGGGGCATTGTGAACATGTGATGGGCAGCTTGCCAGCGATTTTCTTCTTCGTTCCACTCGAATAGTGGAAAATCGACTATCCAAGCAAAAGCAAATACTTCGGGATCGCAGAGATCTAGGTCTTTACCAAGCTGGGTTCGTACGGCTCCGAGAGCGCTGCAGGGGATATTCTTTTTCTCGTCTGCTACAAGGAGGATAAGGTC
>JAAYWE010000244.1 GCA_012516755.1 Treponema sp. | reverse complement strand
TTTGCAAGCTCTTTTGGATCTGGAGTATAGACAGAGGTAATAATGGAGACCTGCGATGGATGTATGGCGGCTTTTCCACTAAATCCAAGAGCAAAGCTGAGCTCTGTCTGGGTTCGCAGACCTTCGGGATCATTGACATCTGTAAAGACAGTATCGAAGGCTTGGAGCCCAAATGCTTTTGCAGCGATGATGACAGCGCTCTTCGCGTAAATTAGCTCATAACCCTCTTTTGTGGCACGTATGCCAAGATCCGCCGCCAAATCCTGCCCGCCTAGAGTCAGTCCTACGAGACGTGGTGATGAAGCAGCAATCGAATTTACATTGATAATTGCGCGTGCGGTTTCGAGCATGGCTTGAATGCCTATTTTGCCCTTTGGCAGACCGTTTATCTCTTCCAGTCTGGATATCAATTCATCGGCGGCGAGCACATCAGACGCCGAATCTACTTTAGGCAAACGTATTGCATCTGGACTAGCCGGGATAATCTCTTCGATATCTTGCTCAAAATAGGGAGTGTCCCTTGCATTTACTCGAACTATTATGCTCATATCGCCAAAATCTAGGTCTCGAAGAGCATGTTTTACAAGGTTGCGCGCTGAATCCTTTTCAGAAATGGAAATCGAATCTTCGAGATCCATTATAACGGCATCCGCGCCATAGATTGCACAATTCTGCAGCATACTCGGGTTATTGCCAGGGATGTAGAGCAGAGAACGCATTGAGTGATTCTGAAATGCCTTACTCATTTTGCAACTTGTCTTCTCCTTTTTACCAAAGCATATACAAGTGATACACCAGCTAACACAATAAATACAGCCGAAATTGGTTTCTGGAAGAAAATTGCAGGATTCCCGTCGGAGAGAACCATGGCGTTTCTAAAGGACTGCTCAGTCGTGCCGCCCAGAATCAGAGCCAACACAAGGGGTGGAAGCGGTACCTCCAGAATGACGAAAATATATCCGACAAGTGCTGATACCATGACGAGAATCAGATCGAAGGAGCTATAGTTGAGGAAGTATGCACCAATGAGCCCCAATCCCATTACAATTGGCAGCATAATTCTCTGTGGTACACGGAGAAGCTGAACGAGCGGAATAGCCAACGGCAGGTTGATAATAAGAAGAATAATATTTCCAATGAGCATGGAAGCAATGACACCCCAGGCGATCTCCGGATGGTCGGTGAACAGGGTTGGGCCAGGCCTTACGCCCAGGAGCATAAGAGCGCCAAGCATGACCGCTGTGGTCCCCGAACCTGGAATGCCAAGAGTAAGAAGTGGCACCATGGCTCCGCAGGAGCAAGCATTGTTAGCAGCCTCAGGTGCGGCTAGACCTTCGATCGTTCCTTTTCCAAATTCTTCTGGATGTTTGCTAAGATTCTTTTCCATGGCATAGGACATGAATGTGGCGATTGTACCGCCCATGCCAGGAAGAACTCCGATTATAAATCCTAGCGGTGTACTTCGGAGCATAGGCACAATGCATTGTTTGAACTCTTCCTTGCTCACTTTTACCTTGCCAATGCTTTTGGAATCAAACTCATATACTCTATCGATTGATTTCAAGTTTTTATATACTTCGGTGACGGCGTAGACTCCGATGATGATTACAAGAAAATCGATACCTTCATTAAGACTCGAAACTCCATAGGTAAAACGCACGACTCCAGCAAGTGGGTCTATTCCTATGGTCGAGAGCATAAGCCCTACCACTATCGAAAAGAGCCCTTTCAAAAGGTTCCCTTCGGATAAGGTGATGGTTGCCACCAGGGCAAAGGCCATGAGCGAGAACATCTCCGCTGGTCCAAACTTTAGCGCCGCGGAAGCAACTGGTTGGCTAAGAAAAATGAGAAATATCATGCCAATCGTTCCACCGATAAACGAAGCGATTGCGGAGATGGCAAGCGCTGTACCGGCTTTGCCTTTTTTGGTCATTGGATAACCATCGAAGCAAGAGACGATAGCGGAAGCATCTCCAGGTATGTTCAACATAATCGCTGCCCTGGAGCCTCCGAACATAGCTCCATAATATACCGCTGCCATGGTTATGAGAGCCGTGGCTGGGTTCATGCCAAAGGTAATGGGTATTAGAATAGCTACAGCTGTTGCAGGTCCTAAGCCGGGTAGCATGCCTATTATGGTGCCCAATGTGCCTCCGATGAAAACCCAAAGAATATTTGTAAATGTAAATGCGGTCTGAAGCCCGATAGATAGATTTGTTAAAATGGATTGCATGGGTGTATCTCCTAAAATGGAAGCATCGTTTCAATGATACCGCGAGGAAGGCTCAGTTTAAGTGCAACCCCAAATACAAAGTAAGTCACCACGGGAAAAAGGACGGCGATCACTATGTTTTGTACCAACTTTCCTTTGTTTATCAGCATTGAAACTGAGAAGATGAACAACGCAGTAGCTATCATATAGCCCAATCCATCGATGATGAGCCCAAAGACAATTCCCGCAATTGTCAAAAGGCCTATTTTTATCCATACATTTTTATGCTCTTTAAAACCGAAATCTACTTTCTTCGAGCGCTTTTCTGGATTTCTATCCTGCAGAATCATGGCAATGCCAGTTATTATTGTAACTATACCGACGAAATACGGGAAAATTTTAGGGCCTAGCCTGTCTCCCATTGCCATTCGAGGCAGGCGCAAGGCCGTTATGGAATACACCAAGCCTAGAACA
>JAAYWE010000243.1 GCA_012516755.1 Treponema sp. | reverse complement strand
AAGCAATAGGCTGGATTTTGTGGGGATTCCTGTAGACGCGGCTTCGGTTAAGGTCTGCAGGCTCTTATTATAGGAAGCTCTTTGATCGCGCACAGACTGCAAACGGCGAATGGTTTCTATATTATGCGCAATTACATCCGGTTTGGCAGATAGTACTTCCTTGAGCTCCTGTCCAATATAGTCCGGAATTAGTACTTCTACTCGAGTAGATGGACTAAGCTCGCGGATTGCGCGGATACAAGCCGAAAAATGGGCAGAACCACGATCCGACAGATCATCTCGATCCACAGAAGTTATGACAGCGTAGGAGAGGCCAAGCGATTCTATTGCTTTTGCAAGGTGTTGTGGTTCTTCAGGATCCAGTGGTCGGCCAAATCTGGCGGCCCTTACCGCGCAGAAGCTACAGCCGCGAGTGCAGATGTCTCCCATTATCATGAAGGTGGCCGTACCAGAACCCCAGCATTCTCCTTTATTGGGGCAGTGAGCTTCATCGCATACGGTATGAAGGCCATGACTTGCCAGGACTTCTTCGACATGGCGCCAATTCTGGCCATGGGGAAGCCGTATCTTGAGCCAGGATGGCTTTGGGTCGGGAATTGAGTTTTTCATGAATACGTATTATAGACGGATCTGCTAAAAAAGTAATGATGGATCGTGATTGACTCCAGATTATATAACCCTATTATTGTTAGGGGCGCCTTCTGTGTAAAAGGTGTTTTTTCGATTTAAAAAGGCAGGAAAAGGAGAGATCTCGATATGCAAATACCGCTGACAATGAAGCTCGATGATGAAAAAGGGGAATTGATTATTCTCGATCAATCGATGCTTCCAAACGAGGTGAAGTACTTACGGCTTTCTGGAACAGAGGAAATCTGGGAAGCGATTCAAACTCTTCGAGTTCGGGGTGCTCCAGCTATAGGAATTGCAGCAGCATATGGAGCATATCTTGCAGTCCGAAATGCTCAGCCCTCAACCATGGAAGATGCAATACGTATATTCATGGAAGCTCGAGCCCGTCTCGCCACTTCAAGGCCTACGGCGGTCAATCTATTCTGGGCTTTGGATAGAATGCAGAAACGGCTGGAAAAAGAAATATCGCAATCCTCGGTTCAGAGGCTTTGTACCGCGCTAAGAGAGGAAGCCGATGCTATTCGCAAGGAGGATGCACAGGTGTGCAGATGTATAGGCGAACACTCTCTGGAGCTCCTTGAAAGAGGATGGGGACTCCTTACTCATTGTAACGCCGGAGTCCTAGCCACCTCAGAATATGGTACAGCTCTTGCTCCAATTTATCTTGGACAAAATCGAGGTTATGGTTTTCGAGTATTCGCAGACGAGACAAGGCCATTACTGCAAGGAGCTCGGTTGACGGCATGGGAACTCATGCAAGCAGGGGTTGATGTTACCCTTATCTGCGATAATATGGCAGCAAGCATCATGAAAAAGGGGTGGGTACAAGCAGTACTTGTAGGTTGCGATCGCATTGCGGCAAATGGAGACACGGCGAATAAGATAGGTACTCTTGGGCTTGCCATTCTTGCTGCACATTTTGGAGTTCCTTTCTATGTCCATGCGCCGAGATCAACAATAGATATGAATTGTGCAACAGGACTTGAAATTGAAATAGAGGAACGGGCAGCCGAGGAGATCACGACAAAGTGGTATGAAAAGCCCATGGCTCCAGAAGGTGTCAAGGCATTCAATCCAGCCTTCGATGTAACTGATGCCGAGCTTATTACGGCCATTGTAACTGAAAAAGGTGTGGCTCGACAGCCATACGATCGATCATTGAGAGCAATGATGAAATGATATTATCAAGATAGAAAATCAAACTCTTGCTGTGCCGGTGGAGAGGGTGGCTTTCTTTCTCTCAGTATTTCGCGCAAGGTTTCTGGATTTTCAAGGGCTTGGCCTTCGAAAGAACGCCGAAATCCATGCAATTCCTCCGATGACCTCTTGCCCTTGATAGTGATAAAGCAAAAGATCTTTTGGGTTGGAATTCGCAGTTTTTTCAGCGACGAGAATTCCAGCCCCCCATTCTTGCGCATCCGCAAAATCTTGTATGCAGTTTTAGGTCCAATGCCAGGAATCCGCAGAAGTTCTTCATATCCGGATGTCATCAGTTCAACAGGAAAAAACTCAAGGTGTCGCAACGCCCATGAAGTCTTGGGATCGAGATCCTCATCGAGAAAGTCCTGTGCCTCGAACAACTCCGCTGGCTCAAATCCATACCAGCGGAAGAGCATGTCAGCCTGGTAAAGTCGATATTCGCGCTCAAAGGGAGGAGAGGAGAGGCGCGGCAGAGATGGATCGGTTCCCTCCGGTCTGAATGCTGAATAATAGACTCTCCGCACATTAAAATTTCTATAGAGATGTTGAGCAAGCGAAAGAATGGTGGCATCGGATTCAGGGCTTGCACCAACTATGAGCTGTGTTGTCTGGCCTGCGGACATCTCTGCTAGCTTATTGCTTATTCTGGTCTTCTGGAGGTTCTTCTTTGATTGATTTGATTCCTCGAGCTCAGAAAGCCTTCTGCAGATGGTCTTCATGGGAGATAGAATTGCATCCGCCGATTTATCTGGCGCAATCTGGATAAGGCTTTCTTCTGTAGGCAGCTCAATGTTGACAGACACGCGAGTAGCATAATGCATAGCCAGATTTACAAGCTCTGGCGAAGCTCCCGGTATAACCTTTATGTGCAGATATCCTTGGTATCCATAGCGCTCACGTAGAGTCTGTGCAGTCCACACAAGCCTTTCCATGGTATTGTCTGGAGTACCAATGACTCCAGAAGATATGAAAGCGCCCGAGATAAGGCCTCTTGCATCTAAATCCGTAATAGTGCGAGCAAGCTCTTCCGGTTGGAATGAAGCCCGCTTGATGTTTGAACTACGACGATTCACACAGTAAGCACAGTTATAAGAACATATATTTGAGAGCAAAATCTTCAGTATTGGTACACTTCCCCCACCTAAGCGTTTGACTTTGCAGATATTGTAGGCAGCATCCCAGCAGATTTCTGATGCCGCATTGTCTGGGCGTTTGGCATCGGTAAACCTTATATTTGGGTGCTCTATGAGGGGACTTGGGGCGGCTGCATCCCAATCGGCTGCCTGTGAAAGGATACTAAATCTCTCAAGATTTTCCATTTACTAAACACAAGTTTAGTAGCAGTATTATTATCTGTCAATCCTTTTTTATTGCTTTATTAAAAGGAGTTTTTCAATCCCAGAATAGTCTCGGCTAGTTGCAGATAGCAGAGAAAAATAAAAAAGCCCTCTTTTGAGGGCTTAGTCTTTTTTCCTAGCGGGAGAGGGGATTGAACCCACGACCCAGCGGATATGAGCCGCTTGCTCTGCCAACTGAGCTATCCCGCCATGCAGGTGGTTGTATATCTCAAAAATGCCCCTTGGTCAATACCTTGTAAGATTTTGACCTCTAAGGCTATAATTTGCAGGATTTTGAAGTTGGGGTTTGAATGGCCAGCTGGTTTGATCAAAAATACATGGAAGTGTTCGATGGAACATTGAATGGCCTAGGACATCGTCGTGCTACCGACCCTGCCTTTTCGATTGGAGACGCAGAAAATCAACTTGCTCACCTATATGTGCTAGATGGAAATGATTGGTTAGGCCGTGGTTTGCTTGGAGATCTAATTTCAGAGGCCACAATCGCAGCCTATGAGCTTTTCATCGAAGAATGGAGAACTGAAAAAGGGGGAAATGATGCCTGTAGAGATTAGTAAGGTCGAAAGCCGGAAAGATCTGAAACGATTCATAGATTTTCCTGTGCGCCTTTATTGGGATCAACCCAACTATGTACCCGCTCCCCGCTTTGATGAACTGCGTACATTAAGCAAAGATAAGAATGCGGCTTTCGAATTTTGTGAGGCAGAATATTGGACAGCATGGAAAGACGAAAAAATCGTTGGCCGCATTACAGGCATAATCAATCACCGCTTTATAGAAAAATGGGGAAAGGCATGGGGTCGTTTTGGCTGGATCGATTTTATAGATGATTCCGAGGTCTCCGCAATGCTCTTCAAGACTGTTGAGGAATGGGCAGCTTCGAAGGGTATGGAGGCGCTGCATGGGCCTTTGGGCTTTACTGACCTCGATCGGGAAGGCATGCTGGTGGAAGGCTTTAATGAGCGTGCGACCTTAGCTACGATCTACAATTATCCCTATTATCCTCAGCATTTGGAGATGCTTGGTTACCGAAAAGATGTGGACTGGCTTCAATTCCAAATCTTCACCCCTAAGGAGATTCCGGAGAAAGTCCAGCATGTGGCTGATTTGCTTGCAAAACGCTCCGGGGTGCGGCTGTTCGAATGGAAGGACAAGCGCGTCATCGTCGAAAAATTCGGCAAGCAGCTCTTTGCGCTAATAGATGAAACATATGGCGATCTCTATGGAACAACGCCTTTGAGCGAGCGCCAGGTAGAGGACTATATCAAGCAGTATCTTGGCTTTGTGGATCCACGATTTACCAAGATTCTGGTAGATAAAGATGAGCGCCTAATAGGATTTGGCATAGCCATGCCTAGTCTTTCGGAAGCTTTCTATAGATCGCGAGGCAGACTCTTTCCAACAGGCTGGTATCATGTCTTAAAAGCGCTGAATAATCCAAAGGTGCTTGATCTATATCTTGTAGCTGTTCGTCCCGAATATCAGTCTCGGGGCGTGCTTGCCCTGGTTATGAACGAGCTTCAGCGCAGTGCCATGGAAGCAGGTGTCGAATATGCGGAAACCAATCTCGAGCTCGAGGATAATATCAAAGTTCAGAGCATATGGAAGGATTATCCCAAGCGCCAACATAAGCGCACCAGGGCTTATAAAAAGGAGATTTAATCAGCGCGCTATTGGAGTGCCTATTTCCGGTTCACGGAGATAAATAGGTCCTGCGGTATCATTGGCACCGCCCTTTTCCAGATATATATTGATACCCAGGACAGAGAGGGATTCTATTTCTTTTTCAAGGTTTGGTCTATGCAATATCCATCCTTCTCTGTCAAGGCAGATAGCCTCGGCTAGCTCTGCATCCGGACCTACAAAATTAACCTTATCTTCGCCATGTATCTTCCATATTAGTTGCGTGAGCTCGATATCCATCCAATCGCCTATTCTTTGACCGAAAGAATAGCGAGCACAATAGACTCGATGCTTTCGTGCATCGATGACAGGCACGACAATGCCTTCGAGTTCTCTCCAGGCCCATCCATATATATCCAGGGTAGGGACAAGCACCATAGGAATTCCAAGTCCGAGAGAAAGTCCTTTTGCCGTTGCGATTCCTATCCGCAGACCTGTAAATGAGCCGGGGCCGCCTGCAATAGCGAGTAATTCGATATTATTTATCGTAATTCCTGCTTTTTGAAGTACTTGTTCCACCGCGGGAAGAATGGCCTCAGCATGAGTGACAGGCGGCTCCAGAGCAGATATGGCAAGCGTTTTTTCTTTTGAAACACCGACCCTCAGTGTCGGAATGCTCGTATCAATCGACAGGACAGTCATTTTGGTACCTTTTTGACAAGGTTGAAGCAAGCTGTAAATCGATAGAATAGGGAATCTTGAAACGCTGCCAGTCGATATTCTCGATCCAGTCACCTTCGATTAGGATAATTCTGTTTCCCCCTTCTTTGACAACCATGGTGATGTATTGGGTTTCGTTTGGCAATACTCCCGCGATTCTCTCGCTCCATTCTATGAGACTCAGTGAGCCGGGCGAACCAAGAAGCTCTTCGCCTCCGGTCTGCACGAATTCATCCTCATCCGAGAGACGATATGCATCGATATGTACAAGATGTAGGCGACCTTGATATTCGGCTATTATCGTGTATGTGGGTGATATTATAGGCTCGGCTATTCCTAATCCTTGAGCAACTCCTCTGGCGAGCGTTGTTTTTCCTGCACCAAGATCTCCGCGGAATGCAACGATAGACCCACCAGGCGCCGCACGCCCTATTGCTCTACCTATTGCAATTGTTCTGCGCACATAAGGGCTCGAAAGAATAATCAGATATTGTCCTCCTTCGGCATATTCTCTTATTCTATAGTATTCGCGAAAATCGGTTTTTTCTAGACCTGAAGAAAAAGAAGCGTATAATTGAAGATCAAGGCTGGACATTTAGCCTACTTAGCACAATAATCATTGAATGAGAATGAAATATACCGATCATTATAAAAAGATTAGCATTTAACATTGAGGGGCTTAGATGGAAAAATTCAGAGCGAGCGATGGCAAAGAACTGGCTTATCTGCGATTCGACCCCAAAAATGAAGCAAAAGCCGTGGTTATAGTTGGTCATGGCATGAATGATCACAAAGAGCGTTTTATGCATCTTGCCGAGGCTCTTACGCCAATTGGTGTTTCTGTCTGGATTCCAGACCTAAGAGGTCATGGAGATACCGATTCTGGCACCAATAGAGGTTATCTAGCCGACAAGGATGGATTCGAACGTGTGGTCCAAGATTTGATTGAAATGGGGAACTACGCTTCTAGCTGCATGGGAGAATTACCACTTTTTTATTTTGGGCATTCCTTTGGAGCCCTTATTGGTATGGCGCTGATCGCGACCTACGGAAAATACCTTCACGGAGCGGTGCTTTCCTCTCCACCCGAAAAGCAGAAACTATTCATGGATAAGATAGGAGGACTGATGATTTCCATGGGAGGAGCATTAAAGGGCTTTCATGCTCCTGCAAAGCTCCCAAATCAGATGACCTTCGGCCAATATGCAAAGAGCGTAACAGATGCGAAGACAAAATTCGACTGGCTTTCCAGGGATTCGGCTATCGTAGATGCCTATATTAGAGACCCTAAATGCAACTTTATCTGTACTTACGGATTCTATCGCGATCTTCTCCATGGTGTTAGAAAAGTCTATAGTAATGGTTTTTTGGAAAGCATTCCTCCATCCCTTCCTTTATTCTTGCTATGTGGTTCTGCGGATCCGGTAATAGGAATGAAAGAGGGATATGAAAAACTTGGACAGAGATTCAAACTTCTTGGCATGATTGATTTCGAATCCAAGTGCTATGATGGGGGCAGGCATGAATCTATCAATGAAATCAATAAGCAGGAAGTAATCAACGACATCATCGACTGGTTCTCTCGACACATTCAATGAATTTTTGTACTGTATGAGCGTGCATGTTGGAGCAGCTTTGTGAGAATGCGGTACTTTCGCAATTCAAATGGTAGTCTAAAGGCAAAAGCGCGAATATACGGCCAAGAAGATCATTGCATCGACATATCTTGCATCGATAGAGAAGCGCTAGCTATAGTGAATAGGCTAGTTTCGCATGGATATTCAGCGTATATCGTTGGAGGAGCCGTACGCGATTTATTGCTTGGAAGGCGGCCCAAGGATTTCGACATAGTAACCGATGCCTTGCCCAATCGTATCCGGAAAATATTTAGTAATTCTCGCATCATTGGAAGGCGCTTCAAGCTCGTCCATGTCTATTCTAATAGGAAGATATACGAGGTGAGCACGTTTCGTTCCCTGTCGAATGGTTCTGTCGGCAATGAATATGGGACCATCAGCGAAGATGTACTCCGGCGAGATTTCACCGTGAATGCGCTTTACTTGGATCCGATTGCCCTGGAGATTCTGGATTTTGTCGGCGGAGTCGATGATATCCATTCCGGCAAGTTAAAGGCAATTATTCCTCTGGATAGGATCTTTAGCGAAGATCCTGTTCGTATGGTGCGCGGTATTAAATACGCTGCAACCAATCAATTTGTAATTCCATTTTCATTGAGATTGGCTATTCGACGCGATGCGTCACTTCTTGATTCCGTAAGTCCCTCGAGGCTTGCGGAAGAGTTCTACAAGATAATTGCCACAGGGAAGTCGGTGGAGATTTTCCAGGCATTGGATAAATATGGCCTATTGCAGTATCTATCGCCTGAGGTTCATGCCTCAATCCATGGAGATAAGGCATTTAAGGAAGCATTCTTAAGAGACCTGGCTTCCATGGATATGCTAGCTCAGGTGCCTGAGGGTACAAGCTTATTGAACAGCGCAACCCCCGCTGAGATTATTCAGACGGACAAAAGGCTCATATCTCCATTTCTGGCCTGGTTTATCCGCCAAAGGATCAAGGATTTCTCTTTTCTCAGAGATATATCGAAAGACCCCGTCACATTCAGGCATCAGATCTTCTCGGATATTCGGGTATTTCTATCGCCCCTCAACTTGCCTCGAGTGGCACTAGAGGAGGCAATGGAACAAGTGCTTCAAGAAGAAAATCTCTTGCCAGCTCCTCCTCCTCCTAAAAGAAGAAAACAAGGCCAACGGAAGAAAAAAGCCAAACCGCGGGATGAGTCGATGCACCTCAAAGTCTCTGACATCGATTATACCAATGCCTACAAACCAGGTTTTTAGGAATAAAGGCCACCACAGTTCTCTAAAGCAAAGAAATAGTCTTAATTGACAGCAGTCAGTACGGCTAGTATAGTTTTAAATTAGATTGGATTTTCGTCATTTACGCAAATAGAAGGGAGTACTGCAATGAATAATAAGCGGTATCTATACAATCGATTCTAATATCAATAGATGATGTAATAGTAGGCAGTCATGGATTTGATTCGCTTTATTGCTAGAAGATTCTTGAGGCTTATCCTTTCAGCTTTCATAATTGCTACAATCGTATTCTTTGTTATTCGCGTCATTCCTGGGGATCCTGCATTGATTATCGCAGGGATTGATGCAAATCCTGCCGATGTGCAGGCAATCCGAACAAGGTTGGGTACGGACCGTCCTATTCTTGTGCAATACGGAGATTTTATCTGGCACATGGTGCGCTTTGATTTCGGCAATTCCATGATCTCTGGGGAACCTGTTCTTAAACTCATTTTAGAGCGATTTCCTCTTACTCTTAAACTTGCGATTTTCGGGATTGCGTTCAGTATTGTCGTTGCATTGCCCCTTGGTGTTTTATCCGCAGTAAAAAGATGGTCGGCGTGGGATTACTTTGGATTGGTTCTTTCCCAATTGGGTATGGCGATTCCCAGTTTCTGGTTAGGCATAATTTTGCTTTTGATTTTTGCTATCAAGATACCAATTTTCCCGCTTTTTGGTTCGGAGACCTTTGCACATTATATTCTGCCAATAGTCTCGCTCGGATTTGGTCGCGCAGCGATAATTTTGCGCCATACTAGAGCCTCCATGGTAGAGGAGCTATCCAAAGAATACATTATCACTGCGAGGGCAAAAGGCCTTACTGAGCGTATGGTAAAATACAAACATGCACTAAAGAATGCTCTCTTGCCGATAATCACCGTTACAAGTATTGAACTGGGCTATATGCTTGGCGGCGCAATCATAATCGAGCAGGTTTTCTCGATGCCAGGATTGGGAAGGCTCTTCTTATCTGGCATCTATCAGCGCGATTTCCCAATCATTCAGGGAGGTGTTGTTTTTGTGGCCATCTTGTTTTCATTTATAAATTTCATTGCAGATATACTTTACAGCGTTGCTAATCCTAAGATAAGGCTGAGCTAAATGGAAAGAATGGCCTCCCTTCTATCGATAGAAGACCTGAGAGTCGCATTTTCTCTTGGTAAGAAAGAGACCACTGTTCTGCGAGGCATAAATCTGTCCATTTTAGGAAATGAGATCCATGGACTAGTTGGAGAGTCAGGATCTGGCAAGACAGTTACATCCACATGCATAATTGGGCTCCTGCCTATTCCTCCTGCGAAAATCTTATCGGGACACATATACTTCGATGGGAAGGATTTGCTGTCATTACCAGAGGATCAGATGCGAACCTATCGAGGCAGGAAAATTGCTATGATATTTCAGGAACCTGCGAAGTATCTGAATCCTGCATTCAAGATTGGGGAGCAGATAATAGAAATGCTTATGCTTCATATGGGAATGAAGAAGCGATCTGCTTATGAGAGAGTTGTCGAGCTGTTGAGGTTGGTTGGTCTGGATGAGAAGGTTATCGATAGCTATCCACACGAATTATCAGGAGGGATGAAGCAAAGAGCCATGATTGCCATGGCCATATCCTGCGATCCTGATCTTATTATAGCTGATGAACCAACGACGGCACTCGATGTGACACTGCAAGTTCAGATTCTCGCTTTGCTGAAAAAACTCAAAGATATGAGAAAACTGGGTGTGTTGTTTATTTCTCATGATCTTTACCTTGTAAGCGAAATTGCTGATCGAGTCTCTGTTATCTATGCGGGAAGAATCGTCGAAAGCGCAACAGAAGAAGAGCTCTTTAGAAATCCTCTGCATCCTTATACTCGCCTGCTTATGCATTCGATTCCAGATGCTAAGAAGAAGGGATCGAAACTAGCCACAATTCCAGGACAGGTTCCGGATGCGGCAGAAATAGGGAATGGCTGCGCGTTTGCAAATCGATGTCCAATTGCGAAAGAGGATTGCTTCAACGATATTCCAAGCTATGTGGAATATGAAAATGCACATACAGTTGCATGTTATTACGCAGGTAAGATATGGCAGATCTTATAGAAAGCAAGGATATAACAAAGATATATCGCTCACGCGGCCTAGCTGGATCAAAACATGGCTTCAAGGCTGTCGATGAAGTTTCAGTGAATATAAAAAAGCAGAGCATTTTTGGGCTTGTTGGGGAGTCGGGATGTGGCAAGACGACGTTTGGAAGAGCGCTTATGTATCTTGATCCCCCAACATCCGGTTCAGTGATTTTCGATGATGTGCCGCTTGGGTCGTTAAAACCTAAGGAATTGAGAAGATTTCGAAACAGGATGCAAATTGTATTCCAGGATCCGAATAGCGCGCTGGATCCCAAAATGAGTATCTATAATAGCCTATCAGAGGGAATGGTGAATCTCAAGATCCCTAAAGAACAGCGAGATCGCAAGGTCAATGATCTTATCAATCTTGTCGGAATCGGCAAGGCATATCTGCGTCGATTCCCCCATGAACTATCTGGAGGACAAAAACAAAGGATTGTCATTGCTCGTGCTCTTTCTATGGATCCCGATTTTCTTGTATTGGATGAACCCACATCCAATCTTGATGTATCTATTCAGGCACAGATAATAAATCTCTTGATCGATTTGAAGAATGAATTTGAATTGACCTATCTATTCATCAGCCATGATCTCAACCTCGTATCCTATATGTGCGATGAAATAGCAGTAATGTTCAAAGGCAGAATAGTGGAGCAAGCAGAAACCGAACTGCTCATATCCGAACCAAGTCACCCATATACCCAAAAGCTTTTCAGTTCGATACCAGGAGGAGCGCAGAGAATAGGAGTAAAGAGTCTGAATATCGGAGAACTTGGCGAAAAGACAATAAGAGAGCCTCAGAAAGAAGAAAAATCTCAAGCGGGATGTTCTTATTATTCGCAATGTCCCATGGGTGATGCCGAATGTAGCTTGTCTGCACCCTTTTTAAGGGAGCTTTCAAGAGGGCACGTTGTGTCCTGTCATAAAATCAGAACCGGCAAATGACTGGCAATTCTCAGGAGAAGAAAATGAAAAGATCGGTTATTTTGGGAATGGTTTTCCTTGCCCTTTTATCTGGGGTAGGGAGTTCCCTTTTGGCACAGGGGAAAGGATCTATTGCATTTGGTCTATCCGGTAATCCAGATACGCTTGATCCTCAGAAAACGGCTGGAACATTGACCTTTCAGGTTGTCAAGAGTTTCTATGATACGTTGGTCGAGCCTGACATGACAGGCAAGCTTGTGCCAGCGCTTGCAGAGAGCTGGACGGTCTCTCCTGATGGATTGACATGGACGTTCAAGCTGAGGCCAGGCGTTGTGTTCCATAATGGCCAGGCATTGACCTCTCGAGATGTCAAGGCAACATTGGATCGCATACGAGATCCAAGCTTCGCATCACCAAGAAGAAGCGAATTCACTGCCATAAAAGAAGTGAAAACGCCCGATCCGCAGACCGCTGTGATCATTCTTAGTGCGCCTTATGCACCGATTCTTGCTAACCTTGCTTCGGGATGGGGGGCGATTCTTCCAGCTGATCTTATTCAGTCTGGCCATAACTTTGATTCTGAACCTGTTGGAACTGGGCCATTCAAATTCGAGAAATGGATTCGCGATAACAAGATATCTATGGTCAGAAATGAAAAATACTGGATGAAGGGCTTACCCAAATTGGCAAGAGTGGATTTCCAGATAGTTCCAGAAAGATCCGTACAAATACAGGGCTTGATGTCTGGTGCTATCGATGCCGTTGAATATGTCGATCCAGAAGATCTGCCTATACTCCAATCCAATCCAAACATCACAATTCGAAAAGAACAGACATCGATGATCCTGGTTATGGCGATGAATTGCTCTCGTGAGCCACTCAACGATCTTCGTGTGCGTCAAGCCATAAATTACGCAGTAGATAAACAGCTTGTATTGGATATTGCCTATGGCGGTGGAAAGGTTGGCTCTTCTTTCATGGATACCGGCAATGCTTACTATACGGATTTTTCTCATTTCTATCCTTATAATCCCGATAAGGCTAAGCAGTTGCTAAAGGACGCGGGCGTTGGTAACAGACAATTCACGATCACGGTGCCTCAGAATTATCCACTACATGTAAAAGCAGGTGAACTTATTCAACAGATGCTCGAAAAGGTTGGCATGAATGTCAAGATACAGCTTGTAGATTGGTCGAGCTGGCTGGCCAGAATCTATACAGAAGGCAATTTCGATTTGACAATCATCGGGCATACAGGGAAACTCGATCCAGATGGAACACTTGCAGGCTATGGTACCGATAAGAAGTATGTCAGATGGATCAATCCAACATGTGATGCAAGAATAAAAGAGGCTGCCACTATCTCTGATTTTGCTGTTCGCAAGAAGCTATATACAGAGGCATTGGAGATAATGGCAAAAGAGGTACCTTTTGTATACCTTGGAAGCTCATATCGCTATGTAGCTATGAGATCGAATATAGCAGATTTCAGGATTACTCCAAACCTGGACTCCTACGATTTCAGGTGGACAGAATTGAAGTAGAAGAGTATGTTCGGAAAATCCCAGAAGATCTTGTTTGACCTAGCGGTATTGTACCTTCTTATATTGATGATATCAGCAATAGCCGCTCCATTGATAGCGCCATACAACCCAACTGAACAGTTTCTTTTGAAGCGTTTTCATTCGCCGAGCCTTGAAAATATTATGGGGACCGATAATTTTGGTAGAGATATCCTAAGTAGAATCATCTATGGATCTCGGTCGGCACTCATTGTAGGCATTGTGACAGTCGCTATTTCGCTTGCAATCGGTATGGTTATAGGGCTGCTAGCAGGTATGGGCACGAGAAGTCTGGACAATGTATTGATGCTATTCATGGATAGTCTGCTTTCCTTTCCCACGATTTTGCTTGCAATCACTGTTGTTTCATTCTTAGGCTATGGAATTGTGCAGGTGATGCTCGCACTGGGAATAATCAGTAGTCCTATATTTGCAAGGTTAATAAGAGCAGAAACGCTTGCTATAAAGACCGAAGGATATATCGAGGCAGCAAGAGCCTTAGGGACATCCTCATTCAAGATAGCTTTCAAGCATATTATCCCGAATCTTCTAGGGAAGGTAGCCGTTCAATGCTCTCTTACATTTGGTCAGGCAATAGTCATTGAGTCTTCTTTGTCTTATCTGGGGGTTGGCACTCAGCCCCCAGATGCCAGTTGGGGACTAATGCTAAAGGATGCACGTAATTACCTAATCCAAGCTCCCTGGATGGCTATATATCCAGGTCTATGTTTGGCATTGACAGTTCTTGCATTCAATATCATTGGTGATTCGCTTGCGGAATCGTTTAACCCAAGGCTCACAGGTTCTTCTTAAAATATGAATGAAGACAAGATCGTGAAGATGTGTTCTCCATTTTTCGATTTGCTGAAGGAGGAAACAGGGATGATCGCGGGCATAGATATTGGAAGTACGAGTACAAAAGTGGTTTTGCTTGATAATGGATGTATCCTGTGTAAAATGCGCGTGCTTGCTTCGGATGCTGTTACTGCTGCGGCTGGTGCATTGGGCAAGCTTGACACTGAGAAAGGGTATAAGATTCAAAGCATAGATGGAATTGCAATAACCGGTGCAGGTGCATCAAAAATCCATCAAGATATATTTGATATTCCAACAGTAAAAATAGAAGAAATCATGGCTATTGGACATGGTGGCAAATTTCTTTCCAAACGCGATGATATCATAATCGCCAATATTGGGACCGGGACACCCTTCATTGAAGTAAATCAGAATGGAATCGCTCATATTGGTGGAACTGGAGTAGGAGGAGGTACAATCATTGGTTTGGCAAAAGCACTGATCAAGACAAGCGATTTTAATACCATAATGGATCTTGCTTCAAAAGGGGATTTGAGTCGTGTGGATCTAATGATCAAAGATATCGCGGATACAGACATCAGTTTCCTCGCTAAAGATATGACAGCCTCGAATTTTGCCAAAATGTTGGAAAGCGCAACAAGAGAAGACATCGCAATGGCCATTATAAATATGGTGTACCAAGTAATCGGAATGCTCTCTGTATTTGTAGCGCAGAGTAGAAATAAAGATAGTATTATCGTGACTGGCAATGGCAACAATAATGCAATTGGAAGAAATGTTCTTGGTAGTATTTCCGAAATGTATGGGATTCATTTTGAGTTCCCCGAAGATGCTGAGTTTTCTACCGCTATTGGAGCGGTATTGGCAGCAAGTTCGGCATAGCTGGTATAGTCAATTCATATTGATGCCGAGAAAAATGCGGATTAAGTTCCGCTTAAGAGATAAAAGCAAAGGAGTCTATTATCATGAGAGATTCGATCACCGATGTTCCTGGTATTAGAGTAGGAAATGCTCAGGATCAGGACAAAGCACGAGGATGCACTGTTGTCTTATGCGAAAACGCAAAAACAGCCGGAGTGGATGTTCGAGGAGGTTCTCCAGGTACGCGGGAGACGGATTTGCTGAACCCAGTCAATATGGTGCAAGCCCCTCATGCCATTTATTTGAGTGGGGGGAGTGCCTTTGGGCTGGCAGGTGCCGATGGAGTTATGCAATATCTATCCGAAAATGGTATTGGATTTCATTTGCTGAATCTAGTTGTTCCAATAGTATCGGGAGCGGTAATCTTTGATCTGACAGTAGGGGATCCATTGGCATATCCAGGTCCGGCGATGGGCAGAGAAGCATGCATGAATGCAAGCCAAGAAGTGTCTATGGGCAATGTTGGTGCAGGAACAGGGGCATTGATAGGCTGGGCAGCGAATTTGAATCAGCGAATGAAGGGTGGGCTTGGTACAGCAAGCACATCAAGGGGCAATCTGGTTGTTGGAGCGATTGTTGTTGTCAATTGCATGGGCAATGTTTACGATCCTGAGACAGGAGAATTGCTTGGAGGGACATTGGATCCAACTGGTAGCTATATTCTTGATGCTTATGAAGAAATGAAGAACAAGCAAGATGCCCTTTCTTTACAAGCAGATCCAGAGGGTCTGACAACGCATACGACAATCGGAGTGGTGGCTACCAACGCTATTTTGAGCAAGCCGATGGCCACAAGAATGGCAATGATGGCGCATGATGGATATGCAAGATCCATAAATCCCTCACATACTTCGGGCGATGGAGACACAATTTTCTCTATAGCTACGGGAGAGGTCGAAAGCAATATAGATATTGTAGGTTCTATGGCAGCGGAAGCCATGGCAAGAGCAATAGCAAAAGCCATTAGATATGCAGACTCCGCTTATGGATATAAAAGTTATTCCGAGCTTTCTAAGAGCTTATGATCGATGAAGCTTTCGACATATTATCCAAATTCGAAGGCGACGATCTTACCTACTGAAAGGTGGACCTGCTACACTTTTGGCGTTATCTGTGCTAAATTCTACTTTAAAAGACTTGACCATCCCCTTGATGCTGTATGTTTTTCGCATTAACCAAGTATAGCACCTTGAGTTGATCATGTCTTTCCTATTTCTTTTGTGAATTCGGGTT
>JAAYWE010000242.1 GCA_012516755.1 Treponema sp. | reverse complement strand
GGAATTCCGCATGCAGGAAGACACTTAAGAGTTCTTCGACAGGCTCTTTATAATCTACTCGGCCGCCAAAAGCGAGGAAATTGGCATTATTGTGCTCCTTGGCCATGCGAGCAGTATAGCTATCGTGGATGAGTGCGCAACGTATACCCTTGAATCTATTGGCGGCTATCGATATGCCAATGCCTGTACCGCAGCATACTATGCCCAAGTCATAACTACCCTTGAAATATTCCGTTACGGCTAAGGCTGCTTGATCTGGATAATCGACTCGATCTTCGGTATCGACACCAAGATTGACAACCACGTGACCCTGGGTTTCGAGCCATCGCAAAATATTGAACTTTAGCGCCACGGCGCCATGATCGTTGGCTATCAAGATTTTCATGAGGATAGAGTAATTAGCAAGGCTAATAGGGTCAAGCCGGACCACCTACATCAGATTGCCGATAAAGCCTAGAGTTCAGGGAATATAGTCTTGAGTTTTATCACTGTTTCAGGATTGCGCTTTGATGGGGCTGTCATGATGCCACCCTTCATGGCAGTATGGCAGCTACACTCAGTATCTATGCTTAATGCAGGAACAACATCCAGTATTAAAGCCTTGGCATGTGCTGAGTTTGCATTGAGGTTCTGGACGACCATATCGACCGTCACATCTGCGTGGTCCATTTTCCAGCAGTCATAATCTGTCGCCATACAGATCATTGCATAACAAATCCCTGCTTCGCGAGCCAGTTTTGCTTCGGGCAGCACGCTCATATTGATAATGCCAGCGCCCCATGAACGGTAAAGCTGGCTTTCTGCTCTTGTTGAGAAGGCTGGCCCCTCCATGCATATGAGCGTTTCATCGGTATGAAGACGCAAACCTCGCGCCAGAATTAGTGGCTCTATGATAGAGCAAAGGCGTGTGCAAAAAGGGTCCGCAAAGCTCAAATGAGCAACAATACCTTCTCCGAAGAAGCTGGAGCCCGGCCTGTCCTTGGTTCTATCTATGATCTGGGAGGGCAATACGAAATCTCGTGGATGAATATCCTCCTTGAGGCTCCCAACCGCAGAGAATGCTACGATCTCACGGACTCCGAGCATCTTTAAGGCTGCAATATTGGCTCTCGAGTTAACTTCAGTGGGTAGAAGAAAATGCCCTTTTCCATGGCGAGGCAGAAAAGCTGTCCTGACACCTCCGATCTTAGCAATTGTGATAAGGTCGGAGGGAGATCCCCAAGGAGTATCCACTTTGATTTCTTCCACCACCTCTGCTCCCTCGATTTCATACAAGCCCGATCCGCCAATTATGCCTACCTTTGCTTTTTCCATGCCTTTTCCCTCTCTTTATTGCTATATTCCTTTATTACAAGGAGATTGCTTATATTTCTTTCGATCCCAAAGCAGACAATTCCAAAGCGGACAATGCGGCGCCAAGAGCACCACAGAGTTCTGGCTTTTCAGAGACGATGAGTCGTTCGCCCAGCTTAACTTCGAGTTCTCTAACCACACCGGTGTTTCTGGCTACGCCTCCTGTCATCATATATGGTGCCTGGCATCCAGTACGGCTGATCATTGATGTGATTCTAGAAGCGATCGATTTATTGAGCCCGTGAACTATGTCTGCAATTGAGCAATTGTCCGCGATGAGCGAGACAACTTCGGATTCCGCGAAAACAGTGCACATACTCGAGATCGTAAGGTCGTTTTTCCAGGCCAGGCCAGTGCGCACCATAATGTCGATATCGAGCTCAAGGGTGCGGGCCATCATCTCTAGGAAACGGCCAGTGCCTGCGGCGCATTTGTCATTCATCACAAAATTGACGACTCTGCCTTCATTGTCTATGCGGATTATCTTGCTATCTTGTCCTCCTATATCCACTATTGTGCGAATAGTGGGGTCAAGAAAAAATGCGCCCTTTGCATGACAAGTTATCTCGGTTTTACTATCTGTTGCGAATGCAATATTGTTTCGCCCATAGCCTGTAGAAAAAACCGATGCCAGGTCACACGGTTCAACGCCGAGCTGTCTACATGTCTCCTGTAGGACTTTCCGTGCGCTAACCTGTGTCTTAGCGCCAGTAGATACTATGCTCGAAGCAAGGATTTTACTGTTCCGATCGATGATAACCATCTTTGTCGTGGTTGAGCCGCTATCGATTCCCCCAAAGAAGGCAGGTTGACTTGCCTGTCTTGCCTTGATTTTCAGTGGCTTTTCGAGGCTAAGGTGCAAATTTTCCTGGAAGGCTTCGAGGCGAGTGGAAAGCTGGCCTTCGGATTGAGGCGTAAAATCGGATTCGATCTTTAGTATAGGCAGGCGCACTTCTCTTTTTACGCGCGCATAATCGAAACTATAATAGTCGCAAAACTTGACGGTATTATAGATTATTCCGCAAAGATTCTCGTTTTCCCAAAGCGCTTTACGCGGCTCGATATTTGCCATCCGCATGCACGGGATAAAATGCAAGAGCTCCTTTGCATACCAATCCATAAGATCTTCGAAGCTCATTCTCTCGGCACCGGGAGCCAGAGGGCTGAGATACCGGTTTCCGCCGCAGGTGGCATCGATCACTAGATAGGGCACTTCTTCTTTGATGGTGGAAAGAAGTTCTTGGCTTACGCGCGCTCCTATTATCGCGATGAACGGAGTTGCAGGATCGAGTTTAGAATGAGTCCCAGAGGCAGACTCAAACGAAGCCTTGAAAGCAACCTCAGAAGAAGCCCGGCATGCTTCAAGAAATCGCTGTCGATCAAAGGAGACAGGATGATGTTCCGTGTAGAGTCGAGTAAGGCGAAAAAGTTCCTTTTTGATCTTTTCTTGTGCGCAGCCCTTATCTATGTGCGGAAGATCAAATAAAAACAGAAATCGATGAACTTGCTGTGCAACCAACACATCATATGCCCTGCGAATGGAATCGCAGCAATTTACTAATACAAGCTCGTCCAGCTCAGAGCTATGTTGCAGGAAGGCCTTTGCATGGCAGCAAAGGTTTGGATGAGTCCATTTCTCTGCATATTCGAAATCCGGCACTTCATGGTTGAGTAGCTCCGTGGTCTCTCCTAAGGCATACAAGAGCTCGATAGGCGTATATTTGCAGGTGTAACCAATCATCGCCTTGCCTCTAACTGTTCCAGAAAAGCACTTATCCGAGTTAGCATCTGACCATCGGCTACATTGCGTGGATCGCAGCCATCTCCGTCCAGCACCAGAGTAGGGAAGCCATGGGCTTCAAGGCTTATTTTTGCCAATTGCGACATGCCCATAGTCTGCTTGCATCCCCATTGACCGAACACAATTACACCATCGGCATGCAGTTTTTCCGCGTAGGAAATTGCTGCATCGATACGCCTGTGTGCGCCCCCATTGTTGATATTATATACAAGGCGCTTGGCCATGCTTTCGTATGGTTTTTTCGGGTCCATATCGATCAGTGTATCATATGTCATATCGCTTGCCAGGATTTCGAAATGTTCATTGTTTTCAAGAAGAACTCTAATAGAATGCTGCCAATTTGGAAGAGTATGGAGCCATAGGATGCGTTTTTTTCTTCGATCAAGAGAGGCCTTGTGCGCTAATTCTTCTAAAGCAATGGCATATTGCTCAGACTCCGGCATTCCCAGGAAAGCATGCAAGGCTGCAAGAGAAAACAATTCGCCGGTCATGGAAATGGGAAGCGAGATTTCTGCGCGAAGGTCCAGGTATTTTCGGTATGCTTTTATGGTGCGATTAGCCCTATCGATGGTGTCTTGAAGCTTTGATTCGGACATTGGGCAGTGCGATAGATCCTCAAGAAGAGAAGTGATATTTTTGAGCTGGGAAGATACATAGTGCACAGACTCCTTATCGACCGTATGAGGCACGTCGATTATGACGTGAGGAGTATGATATTCATCGGCAAGTAATCTAAAGGAGAGCTGATTGGCATCGCAGGCCAAAGTAGTATTTGCGATAAGTAGTGGTTTAGGAAGTACTCCTGTCCATGCTGTGCCGATCATGATCTTATGATAAGAGCACAAGCTTTCGGATATGCCTATAGCTTCCGCGGATTCTGCGAATATCTCTCCACAGCCCGAATTTGCAATGTATACTGACAAAGCTTCCGGAAACACAGGTACAATCTCCATTGCGTATAGTAACTCGCATGGAAAAAAGATATTGACCATAGCGCTATGCGATGAATCCCTAAAAGAGCGGCTCATGTTTTTGCTTATTACGGAATTCATGCGAGCATAGATCCCTCTAAGTCCTCTACCTCTGAAATATGCATCCTTCCAACTACTGAGTGCATAAACTGTGCATAATAGACTACGCGCACGTTGAGGATTTTCGAGGACCTGGTTCGAAACGACTCTGCCGAATCTATGAACAATGGAATTCATGCCATAGTATCATAGCCGAGATCGGGAATCGAACCCGACACCTGCGCATTACGAGTGCGCCGCTCTGCCAGATGAGCTATCTCGGCTTGGTCAGAACGAGCGTACTATAGCAGAAGCAGGCCATAATAATCAAGGCAAGGTTCTTTATTGAATTGCTTTCTTGCGCCTAGGATCTATCCCTGGTTTTTGGATGATCTGCTTTTGCCAAAAGTTTATAAACGATTTGAGACACTCGAGATGTTATTGATGGTTTGTCTTGCCAATTCGGCTGCTCCCAGCACTCCAGCTTTGCTCCCGAGCTCTGCTCTGGCCAGAAAAAGCCTTATTGCTGCGGTGCTGTTCAAGGCCTGGATATATCCGCCCAGAAGCTCCCTCATACGCTCGCTGACTAAATCGAGCAGGCCTTCGCGAAGACCAATTCCTCCACCAACTATGATTCGATCCGGTGCGACGGTGAGAGCAATATTAGTGAGCGCATATGCAAGGTATTCGGCTTCAAGCTTCCAAGCAGGGTGTTCTATCGACATGTTTTCTGGCGCTTCTCCCCAGCGAGCAGCGATTGCCGGACCACTGGCGAGCCCTTCCAGGCAATCGCCATGGTGGATACAAAGACCCTTGAATTCATCTGGTCCGGAGTCTGCTGTCCTGGCTCTTGGAACGCGCATATGCCCAATCTCAGGATGGAAGGATGCGCGCATAGGAATACCATCGATTATAATACCTGCGCCAATTCCCGTTCCTATGGTGATATATACACAGCAATGCGTCCCTAGTCCGGCTCCCCATTTCCATTCGCCAAGGCCAGCGGCAGCGACATCGGTTTCGAGCTTGATAGGCACTCCCAGTTTTCTTTGCAATCTCTGCGCAATATCGATATCGCTCCATCCCGGCTTTGGTGTCTTGAGAAGATAACCCCAGAGAGGACTTTCGATTCTGCATTCTATTGGACCGAACATTCCAAGGCCAACGCATTCAATTTCGGAGTCCTTGAAGAACTGGACAACCGCATCCAGGGTTGGCTCTGGATCTGTAGTCGGGATACGCTCTATTTTTAGAATTCGAGGAGTC
>JAAYWE010000241.1 GCA_012516755.1 Treponema sp. | reverse complement strand
CTTGCAAGAATTGCCTTGATATCAGCTAGAGAAATTGGTGATGCCTTTCTATAAGTCTGGGCTAGAGCTTGATCATTTTCAAATGCTGGAATATATAAATTTGCATATGTTTCTCTCTCTAGCTCCTGATCCTCGAAGCCTGCCAAATAGGCGCTGCTCCGCATTATGTTGATTAAGCCAGCCGCAACCGCATAGCCGCAACTTGATGCACTTGTCTGAAGCGGAAGCATGGCAGAGACGAATCCTATTGCCATAGCAGGAATATGTGAAATTTGCAAGAAAAGCATCTCGCGCCTCCCCGAAGAGAAGACGCGAACAAAAATTCATCTGCTTCAAATATTAGAGGACGAATACCCTCTTGGTAGGATATTGCCTATAATTCTCGCTTGGGCTCGAAATGGCTGAATTCCATACTAAATGAAGCTCGACCCTGGCTTACAGATCTGAGGCTAGTTGTAAAGCCGAACATAGTCGCAAGCGGGGCCTCGGCATGTATTATCTCGGCCACAATCTTTGTCTCCGTACCATGAATAAAGCCGCCGCGCTGAGAGACAAGGCTCATAACTTCTCCGACGAATTCCTTTGGAGTCAGAATATCGACCTTCATAATGGGCTCGAGCAAAATAGGGTTTGCCGCTCTGCAGGCTGCATCGTAGGCCATATTGGCGCAAGCCTCGAAGGCAAATACAGTGGATGTGAGCTCGTTATATTCGATATCTATAAGTGAAACACCGATGTCCACAGCTGGATATCCATACTGAATTCCCGAAGAGAAGGCTGACATTATGCCTCGTTCTATAGCTTCGAAGATTTCCTGAGGCACAGCCGGAGCTCGCACAAGTTTCTTATACTGATTGCCGGTTCCTCTTGGAAGCGGTTCCACTTCGATGGTTAAGCCAGCAGTATTTTCTTTGCCCGCAATGATTTTATGGAACTTCTCGCTATGGCGATATTTGGTCGAAATCGATTCTCTGTAGGTGACCTGAGGATTGCCGATCTTGGCTTGAACCTTGAATTCTCGGATAACGCGCGTGACAATCACATCGAGATGCAATTCTCCCATGCCTCTAATGATGATCTGGCCTGTCTCTTCATCCTCATGAACCGCAAAAGTTGGATCTTCTCGGGCAAGAATATCGAGGGCTTCTTTTAACTTGTCTCGGTCGGAAAGGGTTCTGGGTTCGATTGCAACCGATATGACAGGTTCTGGGAAGTGCATCTTTTCGAGAAGTACTGGATAACCCTCGGTACCAAGGGTATCGCCGGTCTGGGCTAATTTGAGCCCTACAAATACCGCAATATCTCCTGCGCTAACCGACTCGATAGGCTCGCTCTTATTGGCGTGCATACGCAGAAGTCTGGTGATGCGCTCACGCTTTTTTTTGGAGTTGTTATACACAACTGAGGAATTGTGCATTGTACCCGAATACATACGCACATAGCAAAGAGCGCCAGCCTCCCGATCGTACTGCACCTTGAATACCAGTCCGAGAGGATAGCCGCTTATCTGACATGGTATTTCTATCTCTTGCTCTCTTTTGGCATGGTAAGCCTTGATCGAACCAACTTCGTCAGGGGCTGGCAGATAATCGACTATCGCATCGAGAAGAGATTGTACGCCCATGTTTCTGCGCGATGCTCCGGCAAATACAGGGACAAAGTACTGAGCAATACAGGCTTTTCGTATCTCTGCAATCAGGGTATCTTTTGGTATGGCAACAGCTTCGAGATATAACTTGGTGATAAGATCGGACTTGGACGAAACAGCATCTAGAAGATTTTCTCGCCAATGATAAGCTATTTCCTGCCGCTCTGGAGCAATGGGCATTTTTGTAATAACCGAACCATCTTCGCTCCAGTATATCTCTTGCATTTCGAGGAGATCGATGACTCCCTCGAAAGAACTCTCGGCACCGATAGGGATATTCAAAGGCACCGGATGTGCTCCTAGCTTGCTTTTCATATCTTGTAGTACCGCTTCGAAATTCGCACCAACCCTGTCCATCTTATTGATATATGCTATGCGTGGAACGCGATATCGATCGGCTTGATGCCAGACTGTTTCGGACTGTGGCTCTACGCCTCCCACAGCGCAGAATACCGCTATAGCTCCATCGAGCACGCGAAGAGATCGCTCGACTTCAGCGGTAAAGTCCACATGGCCTGGCGTGTCTATGATGTTTATTTGATGATCGCGCCAAAAGGTGGTTGTAGCCGCGCTCTGGATTGTAATACCACGCTCCTGTTCCTGGTCCATCCAATCCATCGTAGCTTCGCCATCGTCGACTTCGCCTATCTTATATGTCCTTCCAGAATAATAGAGCATGCGTTCGGTAGTTGTTGTTTTGCCAGCATCGATATGTGCCATTATGCCAATATTGCGTATTTTCCCCAAATCCATGGATTACTCCGGAGCAAATATAAGCATTGTAATTTCTTAGAACTTCCGCAAGACCGGAAGACAAGAAGAAAAGCCCTAAAAACCAGGCTATAAGAATATATAGGAAAAGCGAATAAAATACAACATCAGGATAGAGCCTTATAGGACTGTCACTCCGTAGCATTTGTTATTACTGGCATCTTTTTGGCGTTTGGATCTGTTTTCTTACAGCCGCACATCTCATCTCCTTGCACCAAAGTGCCATTAAAGCTTATAAGGATACTGTGAAGAAAGTTGAATTACTTGCGCCGGCTGGATCACCGGAAGCCCTCGACGCGGCTATTGGCGAAGGAGCAGATGCGGTCTATCTTGGTTTGCGCTCCTTCAATGCCCGTATGCGGACAACGAATTTTGCCTTTAATCAATTCGAGGCTGCGGTATATGCATGCCACAATAACTCGCGACGGGTATATGTAACCGTCAATACCGTATTCGAAGAGCGCGAATCGGATCGCATCTACCAGTTGCTAGAATATCTCGCTTCCGTAGGACCAGATGGCATAATTGTTCAGGATGCGGGTGTCGCAAAGATTGCGCATGACCATTTTCCGTCCTTGCCTCTTCATGCTTCTACCCAGATGAATATCGCTTCGGTCGCGGGCTGCAATCAGCTTTCGCGAGCGGGCTTTAAGAGAGCCGTACTTGCCCGCGAGCTTTCACTAGAAGAAATTCGGCAGATAAGGCAGTATACAAGCCTTGAGCTCGAGGTCTTTGTCCATGGTGCGCTCTGCATTAGCGCTTCAGGACTCTGCCTGTTTTCGAGCTATCTTGGAGGCAAGAGCGCAAATAGAGGCCAATGTACACAGGCATGCAGAAGGCTCTACGAAAGCGAAACAGGGAAGGGCTACTATTTTTCTCCAGACGATCTTGAACTCATAGAATATATTCCCGATCTCATCATGGCGGGAGTGGATGCCTTTAAGATCGAAGGCAGAATGAAATCTGCCGAATATGTTGGAGCCGTGGTATCGGCATACCGCTTAATGTTGGACAATTACGAGAAAGATGGCGAAAAAGCCATGCTAAAGGCCAAGGCTATACTTCAGTCTGATTTTGCCCGCAGAAAAACGAGTTTTTTTATATCTGGCAAGCCCGAGGACTACATTCACCCTGAGCAATCTGGAGGTACAGGCATTGCCCTTGGAAGAATTCGCGATGCCAGAACAATCGATGGCAAGCGCTGGGCCTTAATGAACAGCCGCGAAGGCCTGGCTGAACGAGATTCCGTACGTATCCATAGAAAAGACGACTCAGGCCGCATAACCACCAAGATCCTGGCGATACGATACGAAGTCAATGGAATGCTTCTTCTTTTGGATGGAGACTGGCGTCAAAACGATGAGCTATACCTAATCCAAACAGCCAGCATGACGCGGAGCCATAAGCCGGTGCTACCTAAGAATCTCAATAGGTTTCATAAATTTCCAAGCAACCACACAGCCCCGCGCCCCGCAATTTCGCGTCTCGATGGCAGAAAACTCGAGATTTCGTTCGAACCGGGAAACTATATCCTGGTAGGCAAGGTAGCTCATCTGCACGCCGCTCTGACCTTTCGCCCAAAAAAGGCCATGATACTTTTCAACAAACTGAATGCAGAGACAATGCGCCTGGAAGAGAAAAGCCTTCCTTTTAAGCGAGATAGGCTCATCCTCTGGCTCGATCCATATCTTGCCGAATCCGATTCCACATGGCTTAGCGCCGAACTCGATTATTGGCTTGAAAAAGGTGTCTCACTTGTAATCCTAAATAATCAAGCCCATTTTTCGATGCTGAGGGGGAAAAAGGTCATTTCAATTGCTGGTCCCTGGCTTTACACTTTCAATAAATGGGCACTTGCCTATTATATCGAACAGGGAGTGCAAGCCTTTATCCCGCCATATGAAATTTCTCGACAAGATCTGTACAGACTCACGGAATACCTCCCGGCTCAGTTCTTTGCTCCCATAGTTTTTGCATATCCAGATCTATTTAGAATTAGAGCGGACTTATCGAGGAAATATGACAACGCAAAATTCATGGATCGTGAAGACAACGCTTTCAGACTCATAGGGAAAAGAGATTATTCTGTAGTTGTTCCAGATAGACCTTTTTCTCTTACCGATTTGGTACCAAATCTTAAGAAGCAGGGATTCAGGCGCTTCATTGTAGATCTATCGAATGCGGAGCCATCCAAAGGCCTATATAGGGATATCGCACGAGCCATGGAACAAGGTAGTCCGCTACCCAATACTACGCGCTTCAACTGGAAAGATGGTTTCTGGAGCGAAGAAAGAATGTACTAAGAGCCCATATTAAAAAAGAGCTTTCATAAATAGGTGCAATGTGGGTCTTAATGCTCTTGCCTATTCCTTGACGACATATCCGTCAGCGTATAAAGTTACAAAATAAACTGCTTTTTCATATGTGGGCGATAAATTGAACTGGATTGGCATTTTAGGGGTGGCAAGGCATGAGTGAGTCGGCTGGTAAGGCCTTTGATCTTTTATTTTATCTCGCAAAGGCAGGAGAGACAGTCTCGTTAGCTCGACTCTCAAGAGAAACTGGTATGAATAAGGCCACAGCACTGCGCTATTTGAACGTCCTGGAATCGAAAGGTGTAGTGGAGCGCAGCAAACTGGGTTGGACTCTTGGGCTTTCGCTTTTCGAACTGGGCAGCAAGGTACCGGTGCGTCAGCTGGTAGTGGATAAAGTACGCCCTATCATAGAAAGGCTCGCTCGAGAGACCGGCGAATCCGTGAACCTGGCTTATCTTGCCGATGAAACGGCCATCTTCCTCGATCGTGCCGAAGCAAATCGAAGTCTTCGTATGCGATCCATGCCCGGAGACAGGCTGCCTCTCTACTGTACAGGAGTGGGCAAGGCGATCCTTTCTCAGCTCAGCGAAGAGAGGATGGCTGCCATCCTAGGTCCATATCCCCTGGAAAAATATACCGAATTCACCTGTACAGATCCTGATGACATAATCAAGGAAGTCAGACGCGCCAGAGAATTGGGCTATGGTATCGACAGTGAAGAATTCGAGGTTGGGCTCACATGTTATGCAATGCCCCTGCGTATCCCCAGTTCGGACTTCGTTGGTGCCATAAGTATTTCTGGTCCAACTGCTCGTATGAAGAATCCGGAAATCCGCGATCGCTTCATATATCTTCTGGAACAAGCGATAAAAGACGCTATTGAATTGCTATCTCCTCATTATCATTTGGACATTGTATCAAAGAAAGCCAAGAATTAAAGTCTATTTGATATTTTAACAGAGAGCACCTTTTGGTCGACCAAGCCTGGCTCAGCCTAAAGGCGCTCTCTGTACTGGCCGAATCCTAGAATACCGGTGTCTCTATTGCGTCTCGCTTTGAGTCTTCGATAAAAGGCGTTTCGGATTTTGGGGCTCCTTCCTGGGCTGCCTTGCTCATAGGTTTGAATTCCACATGCTCTGCGACAATCTTGACTCGAGAGTGCGACTTTCCTTCGGTATCCGTCCAACGATCCTGTTTTAGCCTTCCGACTACTCTTACACCGCGCCCTTTTTTCAGATTTTGAGCACAGGCTGAACCAAGTCTTGCCCATGCTTCGATATCGAAATAGGACACTTCGTTTTCATACTTCTGATCTGCGATTTTGTAATTTCGATTCGTGGCAACCGTAAAATCACAGACTTGATTTCCGGATGGCGTCGATCGGAAATTGGGATCGCGGACCAAATTACCTTCCACCAGAATGCTGTTTAGGTGATTCATACGACCTCCTTGCGTATTAGCCGTGCGTCTAGATTGCAGCTGCGTCATCGCTGGCCTGCATGACTAATTCGCCAGGAATCCCTATCCCTGATTCAATTTTTATGCCCTCTTTGCTAATATATACACATGGAAAACTTTGATCGGTTTCAATCTCCTTTTACGTGGCGCTATGGAAGCGAAAAAATGCGAGAGATATGGAGCGAGCGCAATAAGCGCAAACTCTGGCGTCATATATGGATAGCTCTTGCCAGGGCAGAATCGCGTTATGGCCTTGTAACGCCTTCTCAAATTGCCGAACTGGAGAGCCATGCAGATGATATCGATTTCGAAGAGGCCAATAGAATTGAAGATTCGATTCACCACGACCTAATGGCGGAGCTTAGAGTTTTTGCTTCGCAATGTCTGGAGGCAGGCGGAGTGCTCCATCTGGGAGCGACTTCGATGGACATAGAGGACAATGCAGACGTCCTGAGGATTCGCGATAGCCTTTCTCTTGTAAAAGAAGATTTTACAAAGCTCCTCCTGGCGTTGGCCGGAAAAATAGAAGACTATGCCTCATTGCCAGCCATGGCTTTTACTCACTTGCAGCCTGCAGAACCTACGACAATCGGATATCGCTATGCTTGTTATGCTCAGGACCTCGCAGAGGCCTACGAGCGCCTTTCTTATGCGATTGCGGATATCAGGGGAAAGGGTTTCAAGGGTGCGGTGGGCACTTCGGCATCCTATGCGGAGCTTATCGGATTGGAAAACCTCGATGATTTCGAAAGAGTTTTGTCCGAGGATCTGGGTATTGAATTTTTCGATGTCAGTACTCAGACCTATGCGCGAGTTCAGGATTACCGGATAATTTCCCTATTGGCAGAGATCGCTGCGATTCTTCATAAGATGGCTTTTGATTTTCGCATTTTGCAGATGCCGATGCTGGGTGAAATCTGCGAGCCTTTCGGAGAACATCAGATTGGCTCTTCCGCTATGCCCTTTAAGCGCAACCCAATCGAATGCGAAAGGATAGAATCTCTGGCTCGACTCTTTCCAAGCTTTGCGAATATTGCATGGGACAATGCGGCTTTGTCTATTCTGGAGCGTACTCTCGACGATTCGGCCAATAGGCGCATCATTCTACCCGAAGCATTTCTTGCCATAGATGAGCTGTTTTCGACTATGCGGCATATTATAGATGGGCAGATCATCGATAATGAAGCCATCCGACGCACTCTGGATGCTTATGCGCCTTTTTCCGCGACCGAGCGGGTTCTCATGGCTCTTGGCAAACGGGGCGCAGATCGGCAGATTGCTCATGAGCGCCTTCGGAATATGGCAATGCTGGCATGGCAAGCAGTAAGAGAAGGAAACTCCAATCCTCTCAAGTCTCTAATCGAGTCTGATGAATTTATCGCTTCATTCTTATCTTCAGATACTATCGAAAAACTATTTGATGTCGATATTTATATAGGTGCAGCCGAAAAACGAGCGCTGGCCATGGCAGGGCGCATCCGAAGGCTCGCAATGGATGAACATTGAATTGAGCGATATATTTTTAGATGCTGATATTTTTCTCAAGGAGTAGACATGTTAGATTTCATCAGCAAGGGTGGACCTATCCTATGGGTCATTATGGGATTATCTTTGGTAGCACTCGCGATTGTCATAGAACGTCTATTGTATTTAAAGCGGATTTCGATCGATGAAGAGAAGCTATTCTTACGCATAAAGACAAGCTTGATGGAAGGACATTTTTCGGAAGCGCTTGCCATATGCGACCAAAATATATCGCCTTTTTCGAAATTGCTAAAGGTTGGAATCGAAAACAGGGAACAACCCGAATACTTGCAGCGCGAGCTTTTGAAAGATGCCGCATCTCTGGAATCGGTCAGTTTGGAGAGAGGGCTTACTACGCTCGGCACAATCTCCAACATTTCAACCTTGCTTGGGCTTTTGGGAACTGTCACGGGTACCATGCGCGCCTTTGGCGTTTTAGGAAAATTTGGCGCTGTCAGCGATCCTGCCGCACTGGCAAGCGGAGTAGCGGAAGCTCTCATTACAACGGTAGGTGGGCTTGTGGTCGCGATTCCTGTCATCATGATTTACAATTATTTTGTATCGAGAATTAACTTGATCATGACTCGCCTCGAAACGCAGGTGAATAATCTGGTGAGCTTTATCTCGAGCTATGGCGGCAAAGAACCCGAAAGGGCCGAGGAGAAGCCCTCGAAGGAGGCATGATGGCTCGGAACCACAAACTTACGCCGAAGATCAATTTCGATCTTACGCCTCTAATCGATATCATACTTCAGCTGGTCATTTTTTTCATGATTACGACGACCTTCAGGACTGCCCCGGGCATAAACTTGCAGCTCCCTTCTTCCAAGACGGCTCAGACAATCTCCACGCCCGAATTGAGGGTAGTAGTCGTGTCCTCGGATGAAATCTATGTCGATAAGACTAAAACCAACATTGGAAGCCTCCAATCGGTGCTGAGTAAGCGCGTGAGCGGCTCGGATGCCAAACAGATTCGCGCGGTCTTGGAAGGTCGAGCCGGGGCGGAATATCAGCTGATTATATCTGTGCTCGATGCATTGCGAATGAATGGCGTTGAGAATGTCGGCCTTATAACGCGAAAAGAAAAGGTGGTGAGATGAGCGAGGCCCTCACCTACGAAGAGCGAGAACAGCGAAAACGCACTATTCACTCATATATCATTGCAATTGCAATATATGCTCTTCTGTTAGGCGTCGGCATATTATTCGATATTCTTAGGCCGGAGAGCATTGATTTCAGCAATAAATCCCTCATTGTGAATATTCAAGGTCCAGTAACAAACGACATTGGTAAGGGGTCTCCGATCGAAAAGGAAGAAAGTCTTGTTGCGGAAAAACCAGCACCGCCTCCGGTCCAAGTTCCCAAACCTCAAGCAGATACCAGTGCTAAGCCTAAGCCGGCAGAGCCTCTTGTACCCAGTCCCTCTGTCGAGGCTGAGCCTACACCGACTCCCATTGTTCCGGAGACAGCAGCAGTACAAGAGCCGGAAATACCCTGGATCCCTGGCGAACGAGGGCCTGGTTCGCGGGTCAGCTCGAGTGAATCTTCGGTGCTGGCACCGGGCGAGGGACAGGTCCCATGGGGCACTGGAGAGGCTGTGCGCATCACCAAGGCTGAAAAAGGAAACACCGTTGAAACGACTCTGGGCGGATCATCGGATAGCGTTGGCCAAAGCCTTTATGTTCCTATCTATTTGAGCATGCCTCTGCCGGAGATCGTTCCGGCCGAGCTATTCAACGCAATACCCCCTGAAATTGTTCCTCCAAATACACTTATTGCTTCTGCCGAATCGCGAAAGCGAGCCTTTCTCAACTATTATTCATGGAATGGAAAGGAGTATCGTCTGACAAATCCCGTGCCATTAGAAATCCGCGACAAACTCTGGGAGATGTTAGAGGATGCAGGCTATAATGTCGAAAAAGCCGATTATAAGGCTGGTCGTTTGCTCAATCCGGTTGTCATAGGCTTTTCGATTACCAAGGATCGTCAGCTGAGAGGGGTTGAAATTCTGCAATCCTCGGGAGATCCGGAAATCGACGCTGCTGTGCTCTATGGTTTCAAACGGGCGTCATTCTGGAATAAGAGTGGGGATACCATTCAGGGGCGCTTTGTTTATAGATTCTGATGTATACTACCCATACCTATGATGTGTTATAATACCCGCCAATAATCCATAGCATTATCATCGGGCAGGAGCAGGTCGATGATTATCAATCTTTCATCGCTCATTGCTGCTTTTTCATTCTGCATCTATGTCTTTTTCATAATTTTTGGTATTTCAAGCAGAAAAGAGCGCGTAAGTATTTCATTTCTTATATATATGGTCATGATGGCACTCTGGAGCCTCGGCGCCTTCATGGCTTATAGTAATATTGGATTTATAAGCCTATCCGACGCAATCAAAATAAAGTTAGTAGGGTTACTTGGGGCACCGTTTGCCATATTTGCCACACTTCTCTATTTTTCTAAGAGTCAGAAAAAGCTCTTCCGAAGTTTTCTCTATATTGGATATGGCCTATATGCTTATCTGCTCTATCTGAATTTTTCCGGCTCCATTGTTGAGAATATCTGGTTCGAAGGCCTTGATTATCATTATACCCTTGGGCAAGATGCGCTCATAGTCTATTCTCTTGCATATGTTTACTTGCTTCTGGCTATTCTTCTTTTGCTGAAGGAACAAAAGGTCAATAAGAATAAGTTCCAAAAACGCGCTCTGCGGCTGATGCTGGTAGGCGTAGTTGTGCTTATGGTCGGAGTATTGGCTTACCTATACGAACCCGTTGGGCGCTATCCAGTGGACATGATTGCAGCGATGATCAACTCGTCGATAATATTTTTTACTATATATAAATATAAACTTATTCACTATTCTTCCACAGTATTCAATATTATTCTCGGCTCACTCGTGGCAGCCTTTTCGAGTATCATATATATGCTGTTCTTTATTTTCCTCTTCAAGCTCGACCTCTATGTGCCAAACTCGACTTTAATCCTTTTAGCTCTCTGTCTTGGTATCTGCTCTGCTCTGATATTTGGCCCCCTGAGAACAGCTATGCAGACTCTTCTTGAACATATCTCGGGTGGAAGGAGCTTTCTCTATTATAGGGAACTCAGGAATTTTTCTACTAAGCTCACTTCTATTGTAAACCTCGAGGAGCTTTCGAAGTTGATTGTAGATAATGTGATATCAGCATTAAAGCTCGAGTGGGCGTTTGTTCTCTTAAACGAATATAGATCGCAGAATTTTAAAGTTATCGCTTCTCATGGCTTGGATTTCATACAGGAACAAGGAAACCAGAACCCGAGTAATCAGGTCCTTGTGCCCAAGTCATCTCCTTTCGTCCAGGCCTATCAAAATCGTGCCTCTCAAGAAGAACAAGTGTATTCCCAGTGGAACATAGGTATAATGTTGATAAAAGGCCAAAAGCATCAGACAGTCCTGGCGAGCCTTGTACTTCCCTTAAAGTTCAAGGAGAGGCTCAATGGATTTATCATTCTTGGTCCGCGCCTGGAGAAGGATTATTACAATAAGTATGAACTCGATGTATTGAAATTTCTCGCCGATCAAGCCTCGGTGGCAATGGAAAATGCCATAACTTACGAGCGCTTGCGCCAGCATCAAAAGCGTCTTCAAGATGCTAACAAACAGCTGATAAACCAGAGAAAGTTCGAAGCCTTTTTCGATGGAATCTCAACACCTATTTCGATACAGGACATCAATTACAATATCGTAACCGCCAACTTTGCCGCTCAGCGCTATTTCGAAAAGACTCAGAAGGAGCTTATAGGATCTAAGTGCTACAAGGCTTATTTCAATAGGGATCGCCCTTGTGCCGAATGCCTAGCTCAGGACTGCCTTCATACAAAGCTGCCTTTCAATGGCGAAAGACAGGACAACCGAACCCAACTGACCTTCTCGCTCAATTTCTACCCCATTCCTACGCAGGAAGCATCTTTAGGGGCTTTCATCGAGCTTTTCCAGGATATAAGCAAACAGAAAAGTGAGCAGGAAGACACCATTTCAGAAGAAAAACTCGCTGCGATTGGCTCGCTCGTTTCCACAATCGCGCACGAAATAAACAATCCAATTGGCGGTATTCTTGGCACAACGGATTTGATTCTGGAAGAGGTTACGGAGGGCAGCACAATCCGTGGATATACTGAGGATATAGCCCGTTACTCTAAGAGCGCTCTGGATTTTATCAATAGTCTTATGGTCTATTCAAAGAAGACACATACTTCTTTAGAGATGCTAAATATCATAAATGTGCTCGAAAACTCTCTCAAAATGGCAATGCGGAGTATCGATTTTGGATCTATTATCGTGCGAAAGTCCTACGACAGCGTCAAGGAAATTCTTGCAAATTCTACCGAGCTTCAGCAGGTATTTCTTAGCCTAATCATCAATGCTGTTCAGGCAATGCGCAGCGACGGAGTTCTGACGCTTTCCTGTCGGCAGGAAGGAGATGATGTGCTAGTCTTGATCCAAGATACCGGTATAGGCATGAGGAATGAGAAATTCGATAGGATTGTCAATGATTTTCTGACGGTTGAAGAGGCGAGCTCGGTTAGCGGCATGGGCTTGAGTTTTGCTAATCATATCGTAACAAAATATGGGGGACGTATCTTGCTGAGCAGCCAGCCTGGAAAGGGCACCACTTTTACTGTAATTCTGCCATCCGCAATCCAAGACAAGGATAGAGTATGGTTTATCAATGCCAGCGAGCCGAACCAATTTGATGATAGCTATTATATACAGCGCAAGGTGCTCGTGGGAGAAAAAGGCTACAAGGAAGAAACCATACATCGCAAGTGCGACGAGACGGCTTTTCATATCCTTGCTTATAAAGGGCTTCAGCCCATCGGTACCGTATCTATTCATCTGAGCGAAGCAACTGGGCATATTCCTATCGAGGAGAACTTCGAAATCGGCCCCTATCTCGATGGCGCTCCATATGCGGAGATCGACAGGCTAGCGGTGACGAAGGAGGAGCGCCAGGGCTTTACTTCATTCGAAATCATGGTGCTATCTTATCTATATGTTCGCGGTCGGGGCGCAAAACAGATTTTTATAGATACCTTTGCCGACGAAACAGGTCTGATTCAAATGTTCAAGAAACTTGGCTTCGAGATAATTGGAGGTTACAGCAATCCTCTTCCATGCACTGTCTTGATGATGAATCATGCTTCGACATATGAGCAGGAAACGACCAAGAATCGGCTCTTTATCAAGAAAACTCTCTCTCGTCTTGTGCCTAAAATCGACTTTTCCGCAGATGAGATGTCCTATGTAATGAAAGCAATAGACGAGATAAGCGCCATATCTCCAGGCAAGGATAATGTAGACACTAAAGAGATATCGTCATACAATCTATTATGATATGAAGCCCGAAGATTTAGCAGAGGGACTAAACACCATTTTAGCTCACTCACCGGTTTTCCCGGATAAGTGCCTCATTATCGATGTGGTTGCTAATCCCAAAGCTGGTGGTTTTAGCCGGATCCACCATTCAAAGAAGCGAATGAGAGAGCTAAAAGAGATGGTGAGCCGGTCACTCGAGCTGCCTCTACGCAAGGCTCCGTTAAGCCTGAAAATGCACCTGACCGAGAGATGCGGACACGCTGCAACTATAGTCCAGCGCATACTGGAGCATTCTCCATCCAATGGAAAAGATTCCTACCACATTATCATAACAGCCGGAGGAGATGGCACAAGTCTCGAGACTGCTGAACAACTCACATTGCTTCCGGAATCCGAGAAGGATCGCTTTGGATTAGTTAGATTGCCCTTTGGAACTGGCAATGACGGCTCGGAGGGAAGAGATCTCTTTGTTGCTTTAGAGAGGTTCCTCAATCCAGCAATTCTCGAGCGAAAGCCGGCGCTAAAAATCACCCCAAGCTATGAAGGAGGAGCGCTGCCTCGCTATTCTTTCAATATCGCCAGCATAGGTCTGGATGCCTATGTGGCGGAGATGACAAATCGCCTTAAGCGTCATTTTCCTGGGGATTCCTACAAGTTTTGGGTCGATATAGGGACTATGTTCTATGATCGTGTCTATAAAGTGGTTAACATGGGTCTCAGGGCTTGGAACAGAGGCAGACTTGTACTGGATTCCGAGCTTCCTCGACTCTTGGTAGCCATGGGAGCTTCGGGCAACCGATATTATGGCTCACATAAGAGCATACTTCCCAATGAGCACAACTGCATTGCCATATCTCAGACCAGCCTCTTTAGAAAGCTCATTTTAAAAGGGTCCATAGAAAATGGGAAGCACGAACATATCCGAGAACTTACACATTTTACAGCGGACAGACTCCAGATAGACTACCACGAGAGCATTCCCTTGCAGTGCGACGGAGAGACGACTCTCCTTGCAAAGTGTGACTTTCCGCTTGAAATGGAGAGACTTCAGAACGCCTACAATGTGCTTGTGTCGGTGTAAAGCGCAAAACGCCTTATTTTGGAATAGATTGCGCCAACAGGACTAAGGGTCGACTGCAGAAGCTCAAAAGAATCGATATATAGGCTCAGCATTGGGGGTTTAGGGAGCGACGAAAGATTGGGGGCATAAGGCAGCTTGAGCCGCGCGAGGGTAAGATGAGCCTTCCATGGGCGAGCATCGGTCTGTGCTCCAAGTTGGGCTGCTATCTCGCGTATCCTATCTATTAAAATCGTAAGCGGTTCTGATGGCTCTATACGCGCTGCAAGATAGAGCACTCTTGGTCTATTCATGGCTGGGAGAACAGACAGCCCTTCTGTAGTTATCCTGAGGGGAGGGCAGAGATTAGCCGCATCGGAAAGCAGATTTTCAAGCTCTTTCGCCTTTTCTACTTCTAATTCTCCAAAGAAATGAAGAGTCAGATGCAGATTCTGAGGGGGAACCCAAGAAGGACGGGCAGGTCTAAAAGCCGTCTCTATAGAGCCGCAGTAGGTTCCTATCTGATTCTGGACAGCAGCCGGAAAAGGCAGGGCGACGAAGAGACGCATGGCCTTATTATGTCAGATAATCCTTCCTTATGCGAGACATAGACTCAAAAATATTCCGCTTCTTTTGGCTTGATCCTTCCGTCAAATGTTCCAGGAGAACTCTTGCTTTTTTTCGCTCTCCTTCTAAATTGAATGAGCATGTATATGTGTAATCCGACAAACCCAATTCATCGGCACAAGCTAAAACTTGCCTTTCTTCACACAGAGCAAGGGGCCGGATGACTGTTATGGGGTATTTTCTATAGGGCATGACAGGCGGCATGGTTGCAAATTCGCCTTTTCTTAGCATGTTCATAAGCAGAGTCTCGAGAATATCGTCCATGTGGTGGCCAAGAGCGAGCTTATTGAACCCATGTTCCTTGGCAAATTTCATGAGCTCTGATCGGCGCTGGGTGGTACACCAGTAGCAGTTCATTGATCTTCCTGGTTTTAGTCTGCCCACTACAGGTATCTCAAGACGCGTGTATGGAATACCCCATTTGGTCATATACAAGGCAAGCCAGGAATCGTCCCGCCTCTGCGAAAGGCCAAAATCCTCAAGGTCGGTGACTATATGACAGGCGGCAATTTCGAAAGGAGTTTCCAACCATTGGCGTTTCTTGGACAGATCCCAAGCGAGGCAACAGGAATCTTTTCCGCCGGAAACCGCGATTAGGATTCTATCTCCAGGCTGAATCATATCATAGCGGCGCAGAGCAATCTCGCAAAGCTTGGAAAGAGTGGCACGAGCGTTTTTCATTTTATATAAATGCAGATCAAGGCCGCTCAAAGGTCATGCCAGCCATAGATGCTGACTCGATTTGCTGTCGGAATCTTTTTCTTTTGAAGCTGGGTCTGGCTCTTTGTGGCCTTCGGAGGGGCCGATGACCGAATTGATGAAAGAAACGAGCACGTCCAGTGCCCGCTCATTGAATCCTCCCTCGGGAATGATTATGTCGGCGTAAGCCTTGGTTGGTTCGATAAAGTCGAAGTGTCCAGGCCTTACCACTGTCAGATATTGCTCTACCACGGAATCTACTGTGCGACCACGCTCCTTGATGTCTCGCGATAGGCGTCGAATAAAGCGGATATCATCCGGTGTATCGACAAAGATCTTTAGATCTATGAGGTCTCGCACTTCTTTGTTAGTGAAGATCATTATTCCCTCGAAAATGACAAGCTTCGAGGGCTGAATATGGATAGTCTGATCTGTTCTTCTATGATGGACGAAATCATAGACAGGCATGTCGATGGGTTGGCCATTCTTTAGGGCGGTGAGATGAGAGATCAGAAGCTCGTTGTCGAAGGCATCAGGATGATCGAAGTTGAATGCTGTGATGTTGAGGTTACTGATGAATTCTGCTGACTTGTAGTAATTATCCTGTGGCAGGAAGACAAAGTCGCTGACAATTTCGGATATTTTTCGAACTATAGTGGTCTTGCCTGAGCCGGAACCACCGGAAATACCGATTATCTTGACTGCTGGCATATCCTTTTTTACCATGCCTTGGCTTTATGGTAAAGTGGAAGGCCTATCCATTCTGCGCCATCCGAATGAGCATTTCCTGAATTTCATCGATAATGAAGTCGGGAGTAGAGGCACCCGCGGTAATTCCTATGCGATCATAACTCACCATCTCGGGCTTCAGTTCGTCTGCCGTCTCTATATGCCAGGAAGGAAGACCGAAGCCTATGGCACTCCTATAGAGTCTCTTTGTATTCTCAGAGTTCTTGCCTCCAACTACAAGCAGCGCGTCCACCTGTGTGCTGAGTTCAGCCAATGCCTGCTGGCGCTCTCGCGTAGCTGGACATATAGTCTTTTCTGCGATCATCTTTCTAACATAGGATTGAAAAATATCGATAACTGTATCGTAGTCTTCCTGACGGATTGTTGTCTGTGCAATGAGGGCGCAAGGCTTATCTCTGAGCGATCTCGCCAGGGCAGGGGCTGTTTCGGGGCTATCTACAACGAGAGCATTCAAGGTATGTCCCAGAATACCTGCAATCTCACCATGTCGGGAATCGCCGACAAGCACTACTTGCCAACCCAATCTCTCGTAATGCCGGGCTAGACCCTGGCTCTTGATGACTCGGGGACAGGTAGCATCGATTATTCTTGCGCCAAGCACATGTAGGCGAGATATTGCGGCCAGCGATGCTCCATGAGCCCTTATTATGACAATACCATCTCTCAGGTTTGGGAGTTCATCTAGTTCCGACTCGATTGTGCTTGGATCCAGAACATGCACACCAAGCGATTCGAGGTCGGCAACTGCCTGAGGATTATGGATAAGAGGGCCATAGCTATAGACAGGGCGGCCGGTTCGAGCAGCTCTTTCGGCGGCTCGATGCGCCAGCTCGTCCGCGCGTCGCACGCCCATACACATACCAAGAATTCTTGCTCGAACAATCTGCATAATTGGATCTTATCAGATTTTGATAGCCATTTCCACAATGCGCATTGCGGTTTTTTTGAAAAGTGCTATACTACTATTTCTGGAAAATTTCGCTATCCGGAAAAGGAGAATTCATGGCAATGCGCAAAACTATTGTCGTGGCGCTTGGTGGTAATGCGATAATCGAAGAAGGCACGGAAGGAACGATAGAACAGCAGTTTGAAAATACCCGAAAGAGCATGAAGGCAATAGTTGGCATGATAGCCGAAGGCCACAAAGTGGTTCTGACACATGGAAACGGCCCTCAAGCTGGTGTACATCTCATCCGAAACGAAGCAGCTTCTGTACAGGTTCCTCCATCTCCGCTAAATGTCATTGTTGCTGATACGCAGGGTTCTATGGGCTATATGATTGCACAAAGTCTTTCCAATGCACTGCGCACCGTAGGCATAGACAAGGATGTGGTAACCGTAATAACGCAGGTAGTAGTAGACCCAAATGATCCCTCAATGCTGAATCCAACTAAATTTGTAGGTCCTTTCTACAAATTCGAGGAAGTAGAAAAACTGCGCTCCCGCGGCTGGGTGATCAAAGAAGATCCAATGCGCGGTTATAGGCGCGTTGTGCCAAGCCCAAAACCACTCGATGTCATCGAAAAAGAGACAATCAAGGACCTTATAGACGATGGCAAGATAGTCATCGCGGTTGGGGGAGGTGGAATTCCTGTCAAGCGTAATCCGGATGGGACCCTCTCAGGCGTAGATGCGGTGATCGATAAAGACAGGGCTTCGTCGCTCCTTGCAAGTCTAATAAATGCTGATGAGCTCATCATACTTACTGGTGTAGATAAGGTTGCAATCAATTTCCGAAAGCCCGACCAGCGGGTATTCGATCATCTCAGCCTAAGAGAATGCGAACAATACATGGCTGAAGGTCATTTCCCGAAAGGTTCCATGGGGCCCAAGATCGAAGCAGCCTGCGACTTTATAAGGAGAGGTGGCGCAAAAGTCATTATAACTTCCATGGAAAACGCAACGGCGGCAGTTGATGGCAAGGCGGGCACTGTGATCTCCGCTTAGCGCAACTTGACCATTCGAGCTGCTCCATGGTAATTTTGCTGGAATTCTTTTTCGATAAGGAAGATATATGAATGGTATCCAGAATGGCCTTGTTCTGCTTCAGCAGACAACTGGCAGCAATCCGACGGGGTCGTTAATCTCGACGATCGTGACCTTTGGTCTTGTGTTTGTGATCTTTTACTTTTTGATCATTCGGCCACAGAACAAAAAGCAGAAGAAGATGCAGCAGATGATAGCTGGAGTCAAAAAGGGCGATAAGGTCGTAACCATTGGTGGTATCCATGGTGTGGTGACTTCGGTCAGAGATTCTACTGTTTTGATTAAGGTCGATGATGGAGCGCGGATTGAGTTTTCTAAATCGGCCATAGCTTCCATCAGCCCCGCCAAGACTGAGGAAAGAGCCGAAGACAAGTACGACGAAAAGATCGAAGACAAGCCAGAGGACAGCGCTGAATCGACCCGAAAAGTCGAGAAAGAAAAAACCGAAGACAAGTAAAGTCTTCTTTGTGCAATACCCAGCTTTCGCTCGGGTAGGCATAACACATTTCTCTCCATTTATTGATACATCCATGAGAGGATTGGAGTAACCGGTATGAGCAAATTGCGCCGCCTCATGATCGTCATTGCAGTGATAGCCCTTGCATTTATGTTCCTTTTTCCGAGTATTCAGTGGTATTTCCTGACACCGAAAGAGGATCAAGCCATTGCGGTAGGTTCCAGAGAGCAAATAAGGGAATATTCACGTAGAATGACCTATCTCATAATCAGCGACTTAAAGCAAAGAGCCGCTACAGGCGATACTACGGATCTCTCTAACCAGAAGAACTACAAGGTTGCAATAGATTCGGCAAAAAGGGCTTATTCTTTAGCCAAGAAACCAGCACCCAGGACATGGGATGCGGTAGCCATTTTATCGGCTTTTTCCAGCGAGCGCTCCATGTTCGATACGATCGAATCTCGCTATAGAGAATACGTGTTGAAACTCAAGAATGTGCACTCGAATGCGGTGCAGCTTGGACTCGACCTTGCCGGCGGTATGAGTGCAGTTGTCCAGGCTGATCTCAAGGGATTGTCGGAGAAACTAGGGCATGAGCTATCCCAGGCCGAAAAAGAAGACGCCATGAAGCGCGCGGTGGAAATCCTCAATTCGCGCATCGATAAATTTGGCCTTACAGAACCAGTCATTCGTCGCCAGGGTGAAGATCAGATCTATATTGAAATTCCAGGGACTCCAGATCCAGAGCGCATAAATTCGATTATTATGGGTAAAGGGAACCTAGCCTTCTATATTGCGGATTTGGAAGCCTCTGCGGCCGTGAATTCCTATCTTTCCACTAATCCCGTAGGCATCGACGAAGAGACTATGACAGTGGATAAGCCAGGCCTCGTTCCCGAAGGCAAAATCGTCCGAAAGGTCTACAAGAAAGACAGCTATGGTCTCGATGAATTCACCGGCGAATATCTTGTTCTCGAAGGTAAGCCTGGTCTGGATGGCAGCCATATCGTAAGCGCAACAGTCTCTTCAGATCCGATAACAGGGCAACCTGAGACAAACTTTGTGCTCGACAAAGAGGGCGGAGACATATTCTACGAGCTTACAAGTGCTAATGTCGGCAAGACTATGGCCGTTGTGCTGGATGACCGCGTAAAATCCTATGCTCGCATCCAGGAACCAATTAGAGAATCGGTACGAATAACGGGATTCAGTGCCGAGGAAGCCGAAGCACTGGCGCTATTGCTGAGAACGGCCGCCCTGCCCATCAGCCTTTCTGTGGTAAGCCAGCAATCTATCGGCGCTTCTCTTGGAGAAGACGCCATTAGTCAGGGACAAAACGCCATAATTGTGGGTATTTTATCGATCTTCGTTTTCATGTTTATTTATTATAAATGGGCTGGAATTAATGCGACGATAGCACAGATACTCAATGTATACCTCATGCTCTCGGTCTTGACAGCCTTCAAGCTGACTCTCACCCTTCCTTCGATAGCGGGTTTTGTGCTCACTACCGGAATGGCAGTAGATGCCAATGTCATCATCTTCGAACGCATCAAGGAAGAGATGAAAGCAGGCAAGAGTAGAGCGGCGGCTATACACGCAGGTTTCGACAAAGCCTTCTGGGCAGTCATGGATTCGAACATAACGACGATAATCGCGGCACTTTTCTTGGCTCAGCTTGGAACCGGCCCAATTCAGGGTTTTGCGGTTTCCTTGGCAATAGGTAACATGACGAGTCTTTTTACCTCCCTTTTCGTGTCGAGGCTAATTTTTGATTTCGAAACTGATGTGCTAAAGCTCAAGACAGTGTCCATAAGCTGGAGGATCCGATAATGAAAAGCATAATTAAATTCAGCAAATTCTTTTTGCCCGCGATAATTATAAGTCTATCCATTATAGCTTTTGGGCTTGCCGGATTCTTCACTAAAGGCTTGAACCTGGGCGTGGACTTTCAGGCAGGAATAAATGAGACGATTCAGCTTGCCTATCCAGCCGGACAAGTCGTTTTCGAAGGTAAGGGTAATGCTGAATTGACTATCGGCGAGAGCCAGCTAACGCTTGTCTTCTCAGGCGCAGAAGCGCAGAAGCGTACTGTGCTGTTCGATTACAAGACATACTCGACCCTTGCCGACATAAAAGCTGCACTGGAAAAAGAGCAGGGAATCAGAGTTGACCTTGCAGAAGGAAGCGATTCTCTTCCTTCTAATCTTCTTGTGCCTACTTACCAGGGCAATTCTCTGTTGAGCCTAAATCCTGTAAAACTCTACCGCGCGCCAAAAGATGATAGCGAGCTCTATGCATCGATCGATATCGTTCGCGATGCTCTCAGTCCACTGGGAGACATAACAGTGCAGACCATAAACCCGCCATCTTCTCAGAGATTCCTTATCAGAGTTCGAGATAACGGCGAAGACCCCCAGTTTATGACAAATGTTCCTCAGACTATACGCAATCTCATCGAAGATAAGGTCGGAGCCGATAGGCTAGTTGTGGTAAAAGCAGATTATGTCGGACCTCAGTATTCCGAAACGCTTAGCAGACAATCGATCTGGCTGGTATTGATGACCCTCGTCCTTATTCTTGTCTATTCGACAATTCGATTCAAAATAGAATACGCAATCGCTGCTGTAGCGGCGATAGCTCACGATGCCCTTGTGATGATTGCCTTTATAGTATGGACAAGGATGGAATTCAACACCACAACTATAGCAGCGATTTTGACAATATTGGGCTATTCCATAAACGACACCATTGTGCAGTTCGACAGAGTGCGAGAGGAACGCAAGCTTCATCCTTCGGAGCCATTTGTCGATGTGCTCGACAGGGCTTTGACGCTGACTTTAGGACGCTCCATTATAACGACGCTTACCACCATGCTGGCAGTGCTCGCTCTCTACTTCTTTACAAGTGGAAGTATAAAGGATTTTGCGCTTGCGCTTCTTGTTGGCATGGTTAGCGGTGTATACTCGACAATTTTTATAGCCAGCGCTATTGTTCTTTTCTTGGAAAACAAAAAAACAAAGCGACGAGCTAAAACCATCAAAGAAAAGACTGCTCCAGCAGGCGCTTTATCTAAACAATAGGTGTACACGATGGGTTCATGCAAAGATAGTTGAGCTACATTACTCAGAATTGTTGACAAAAGCGGGGAACTCAAGATACTATGTGCCCCGCATTTGGCGCCGTACCCAAGTGGTAAGGGAGAGGTCTGCAAAACCTTTATACATCGGTTCGATTCCGATCGGCGCCTAATTGAGCTGTGCTGAAAATGCCAGGAGATTTTGTATTGCCCTCGAATAAGATTCAAGACTTTTGCCGATTTTTTGATAAAAGAATGCTTCTAAGGCGCCAGCAGATGCGAAGGTCACGGTAACCTATCAGAAAGGCTCAAATTTTAGCGCTCCTTTCCCCAATGGCATTTATGAAGAAACATTGACCATTTCGGTTGTCGCTGTCTGAAGATTATTCGATGCTCCTAATGGAAGGGCTGTGTACAAGGTGACAGGCAGCTATTCAACGCAGTATTAGCTCTGTTTAGAATGAATGTTCGGTAGG
>JAAYWE010000240.1 GCA_012516755.1 Treponema sp. | reverse complement strand
TGCCTTTTGCCAATTCTTTTACAAGAGCCCAGCGCTTGGCCATTTCATCGGCTTCGGCCGAGGTAAAAAGCGAATAGAAGAATTCTTCGATAAGTGCGGCATCTGCCCCTTCGAGGGCTTTGGACATCTCGGTAATACAAGTGCGCATCAGTTCAGGATTTCTTGGCATATTTATTAATTATACTATGAAAACTCGAAAGGGTCAAAAATCACAATGGCAAAAGACCCAAATATAGCCAGGCTTTAGTCCACCAGGCGCGCAATCTCTTTTGCCATTTCTACTTGTACTTTGCGACTTTACGAGCAGCGTAGAATCGTTTAGCTGTTCCGCAAAGCTCATTATGTCATCTTAGCTAGTGCTACTGCTTATTCTCAAGGCAATAATATTAGCCAAAATCTCTTTCGAAGGCTCGTTCCATTGCCTCAATGAGCGGCAGTTGTTTGCCTGCCAGGAAGCGCACCATCGCTCCGCCGCCTGTGCATACATAGCCGTACTTCGATAATTCTGTGAACTTTGTTGCAGCGCTAATGGTATCGCCACCGCCTATTACTGTATAGCCAGGCGCATCGGCGATCGCCCTCCATAGTTCGCGCGTTCCGTCAGCCCATGGTTCAGTCTCATACATGCCCGCCGGGCCATTGACAAAGATCGAACCAGCAGAGTTGATGTATTTCTTGAAGAGTTCGATGGTCTTGTGTCCAATGTCGGGGAAAAGTCTATCCTTAGGTAGGGCTTCGATGAGAGCTTCTGAGCGCTTTGGAATCGATGTCGATGTGGGAGCGCGCTTTTGCTCCGGAAAATCTGAAGCGTTTGCAATATCCGATGCATTAGCCTGAGACGAACCGGCATTTTCATCATAGGCGAGGTCGACAGGAAGCACATAGCGCTCGCCAAATTCTCGGAGCAAGGCCTTTGCTTCGGGAATGAAGACATCCAATCCATGATCGATCAGAAATTTTTGGACAATGGGGCCAAAATCGACTCCGCGCCCGATGTGCATAACAATGCCCGTGATCCCTGCGGTTAGAATATAATCTGCACTTCCATCGGTCAAAACCTTCCGCATCATATCGAATGCATCAGATATTTTTGCGCCACCGAGTATGTAGACGCATGGGCGGCGCGGACTATCCTTAACGGATTTGAGGGCCGTGTACTCATCCATGAGCTGGAATCCTCCCGCACTCGGCAGGAGTTCCTGGAAAGCTACCATAGATGGCGAATTACGGTGAGCCGCAGCGAATGCATCGTTTACATAGTAATCGCCCAGAGGAGCAAGGCTGCGCACGAGCCATGCACTGGTCATCTCTTGTGGAGTGAGTTTGACCACTGTTTCAAAGGTGCTTATTTCCTCCGTGAGATAGCGCAAGTTTCCAAGGATTATCGCCTCACCTGGCAATAGCGCTTTTACAGCTGCCTGTGCCGCCGGCCCGCAGACATCATCGATATATGAAACCCGCCGACCTGTGAGCCTTGAAAGGATCTCAGCATGCTCGGCTAGCGGGATTAGATTCTGGTAATCGAGCGTGTCTCCTTGGTGTGCGATCAGTGCAACCTTGGCTCCCTGCTCTAGTAGAGAATTGAGGGTCGGAACTGTTTTCTCTATTCGATTTGTATTGACAATGCGCTTTGTCTTTGGGTCGATCGGAGAATTGATGTCTGGTCTGAAGATAACGGTCTTTCCGGTTAGCTCGAGTTCAGTAAATGGTTTTATCTTAAGTCGAGGTCCTTCCATATAGCTCTTCTCCTTTATCCTATCTTAGCCCGGTCTGAGTTTTGGTCAGCTAAGTTGTCGCCACTTGCCGATGCCGAGATAATTGTTGGTCAGGTCTGTAGCTTCTATTCGGTCGAGCTGCATGCGCATGCAAGCGCGCACAGCATCTATATTTTCTGGAATTACAACGGCTTCCTGAGGAATATTTATGGCAAACATAACGTCCTTTCCACTCATAACAACCGAATCTTTCCAAGCGGCTATCTCATACATATCACCGCGCGGATTACCAAGATCGCGCGCATAGCGGAAGAGGCTCGCATTGCCAAGGAAACCCTCTGCAATAGATACAACGCGGATTCGAGGGTGTTCGTTGAAGAATTCGATGACATTCTCGGGAGTAACAGATTTTTTAGGCGTTGCTACAACGGTGATGATGTGGCCGTGCGTGACAGGAGTATGGACGAGAATGCCCGTTGCATCGACATGCGGCATGATAGTCATGAGGTCGAGAGCCTGATGACTTGGAGCATGATCAATTTGTAGGGCATTCGTAAGGCCGCGGTGGTAATCGCCTGGATCGGCGACACGGCGGATAATGGTAATTGCGACTTTTTCGAGGCCAACCTTGCGATCTATGCAGTCGACAGCGCGAATTAGGCCTGTAGTATTGCAGCTCGTCAATTTGAGAAATTGGGCGCCTATGCCTTTTTCATAGTTTGCATAACCATGGAAGAACACATCGGCAACCGAATTCTTCTCGCCGCCCTGGAAAATGCCCTTCTTGCCATATTTTTCGTAGAGAAGGCGATTCTTGGCTCCAACGCCCGCGCTTGTCGCATCGAGCATGACATCGACCT
>JAAYWE010000239.1 GCA_012516755.1 Treponema sp. | reverse complement strand
ATTGTCCCTCCTCAGTTTTCACTTATATCTGCAGAATGTAAACCATTTTTCTTAGATCGTCAAGGGATTTGACCATATTCAGCCACCAAAAAACCATAAAAAGCCAAGAATTATGGAAATATAGGCAAACTTGACAAAGCCCCCTCCATCGCTATAATCAAAAGTACGGCATATTATTTTATAGGGAGGGCTTATGGCACCGTTAGTGGGGTACATCGTCCTTCCTCTCGCCGGTCTTATTCTAGGATGGATGATCCGCTGGCTCTATGCCAGATTTCGGCTCTCTTCCGCTGAGAGGGAAGCAGAGCGTGTTTTGCAGGACGCAATAAAAGAGGCTGAGGCCAAGAAAAAAGAGATCCTGGTAGAAGCAAAAGATCAGATCATTCGAGAACGAAACCAGCAGGAGAGGGAACTGCGTGATCGGAGAATGGAGCTGCAAAAATATGAGCGGCGCGTTCTCCTCAAGGAAGAAAACCTGGATGCAAAGCTTGCATCTATTGAAAGGATTGAGGCAGATCTTAAGAATAGAGAAAACAATATAGCAGAAAAAGAGGCCTATCTAGAAGGACAGGAAGAGCGTTACGCCGCGGAGCTCGAGCGAGTATCGGGCTTTACTGCCGAGGAAGCCAAAAAGCTCATTATACAAAATATGGAGCAAGAGGCGCGCAGAGATGCTCAGGCCTTGATCAATAAGATCGATCAAGAAGCACAACTATCCGCGGAGAAGAAAGCCAAAGATATTCTTATCACGACAATTCAACGTATAGCAACAGAATCGACCGCTGAATCTACTATTTCCTCTGTAAGTCTGCCTTCCGACGAGATGAAGGGTCGGATCATAGGGCGTGAAGGCCGCAACATTCGTACTTTAGAGACATTGACCGGTGTAGACATAATAATCGATGATACGCCGGAAGCTGTGGTCATATCATGTTTCGATCCGATTCAACGCGAGATTGCGAAGATATCGCTCGAACGGCTCATCGCAGACGGCCGCATACACCCTGCACGCATTGAAGAAATGATACAGAAGGTGACTCGTGAGATCAATCAGAAGCTCTACGATGAAGGCGAAAAGGTTGTCTTTGATCTTGGCCTGCACAACATGGCTCCGGAACTGATTCGAGCTGTTGGAAGGCTCTACTATCGCACGAGCTATGGTCAAAATGTACTGATGCACTCAAAGGAAGTGGCTGTTATTGCGGGACTTTTGGCGGCGGAGCTTGGTCTAAATAGGGAAATAGCAAAGCGAGGTGCTCTTCTTCATGATATCGGAAAGGGTATAGTTACAGATAGCGACAAGAACCATGCAGAGATTGGCACAGAAATTGCCAAGAAATTTGGTGAGGATGCCCGTGTAATAAATGCGATTGCATCTCATCATAGCGATGTGGAACCAAACTGTCCGGAAAGTGTCATAGTGCAGATTGCAGATGCCATTTCTGCTGCCCGTCCGGGCGCTCGGCGTGAGACTCTTGATAACTACATAAAGCGTCTCGAAGACCTTGAAGCCGTAGCGGAGAGTTTCTCTGGTGTAGAAAAGGCCTTTGCTATTCAGGCAGGTCGAGAGCTTCGCATTATTGTCAGCAACGAACAGGTTTCTGATGATCAAGCCAAGGAGCTCTGCAAGAATATTGCCAAGAAAATAGAATCAGATTTGCGCTATCCTGGAAGAATCAAGGTTACCATCATCAGGGAAACCAGGATAGTGGAATACGCGCGATGAGCTCTATGACCGCCAATGTACTTATGATCGGTGATATCGTGGGAGCGCCCGGCCTTCGGGCGCTCTTTACTTTTTTGCCAACCTTAATAAGAAAGACCGAAGCGGATCTCGTTGTTGCAAATGGCGAAAACGCGATGAAGGGTTTTGGCATCAGTGCGGATGAGATTTCGGCAATGCGTTCCTATGGCGTCGATATCATAACCAGCGGTAATCATGTCTGGGAGAGAAAAGAGGCTGTAGTTTTGCTCGAAAGCGAATCACAGCTATTGCGTCCGGCGAATTACCCTAAGGGATTGCCTGGCTGTGGAGTCGCTTATGTAGGTGGGCGCAACCATGCCGGATACCCGGCCATTGTACGAGCAAATGGTGCAGCTCCCCGCTTCGAATGGCTTGTGATGAATCTACAAGGCCGACGAAGCATGTACGATATAGATTGCCCATTTGCAAAGGCTGATCAGCTACTTGCAGCAGCCGCGCGCGATCATCCAAACGCTATAATTGTGTTGGATTTCCATGCAGAGTCCAGTGAAGAAAAAGAGGCTCTAGCCTGGTATCTGGATGGACGTATCTCTGTATTCGCGGGGACTCACACCCATGTGCCTACTGCAGATGAAAGAGTGCTGCCTAAAGGCACCGGATATCTAACCGATCTTGGTATGACCGGTCCTATAGATTCAGTTATAGGCATGAATGGGGATATATGCATACGCCGATTTCTTACCCAAATACCATATAAGATGGAGACGGCGGAAGGAAGTTCTGCGTTAATGGGCGCACTTTTTCGAATAGAGGCGGAAAGCCATCGCTGTGTTGGCATAGAGAGAATCTTTCAGAGCTTATAGAGATCGATACTGGAAAGAATTCATAGATTACCTTCATAATAGGTGTTTGTTAGTAGGTGTTTCTGGCGATTCTGATGCCTATTTCTCAAGGCCTCTTGACATTTGGGTTCAGGCAGGTATATATAAACGAGAAAATAAACGAATCAGCTTGCGGCGATGGTGGAATTGGTAGACACGCTAGCTTGAGGTGCTAGTGCCGAGAGGCATGGAGGTTCAAGTCCTCTTCGCCGCAGAACGAATTATCGTTTGTCGATTATGCTTAAATCGTTGAATGAACCAACCTGGATGACGAATGCGGGCACGATAGCGGCTGT